>JBEAMR010000046.1:0-60692 GCA_041165845.1 Actinomycetota bacterium
TTGCAGCAACCGTTGGAGCAGATGCAGTTGCAACTGTCACTGGTGGAGACAATCTGCAAGTTGGAAACAACCCAGTGACTATCGATGTTGTTGCTAACTGGACTGAAGATGTTCCAAACCCGAACTACACACCGGCGTTTGAGGACACTGACCTCACCGATGGAGACCAAAGCACTCCGGCAGTTGGAGAACCTACAATCCCTCAGAGCTTCACAGACAATGAGTCATTTACTCTCACTCTGAACGTTGCTGCTTACGACTCATCACTTTCGGTATTCACAGTGAATGGATCTGCAGTTACTGATGGTGCAGTTGTAGATCTAGCTCCATACACAACTGCTGTTGATGTTGTTGCAACTGTTGCAGATGCAGTCCACTCTTCAGTAGTGGTAACTGGTGGAACCGGTTTGGTCACAGGTGAGAACACCCTACGCGCGGTTGTTTCTGCAGCTGATGGAACCAGCACTACTTACACAGTTACTTTGAATGTTCCTGTTAGCGATGACACCTCGGCTGTTATCACTGTCCAGGATGAAGAACTTATCAACGGTGAATCAATCGACGTCGACTGGGGTACAACCTCAGTGAACGTTGTTGTCACACCTACAGACTCAAACGCTACCTACGTTGTTAACGGTGCTACCGGTTTGACCACTGGAGACAACCTAGTTTCAGTGATCGTTACCGCGAAGGACGGTGTATCGACTGAGGAGACTCAGATCACAGTAACTGTTCTTCCAAACACCGACGCTTCGGTTGTAAGCCTCTCTGTTGATGGTGTGACTGTTGCAGACAACGAAGTAGTAGCTGTTGCTGCGCTAACAACTGAAGTCGTTATCGACGTTGTAACCACTGACGAAGATGCAACTGTAGTTATCACAGGTGGCGAAGAACTTATCGCCGGCGAGAACGCAGTGTCAATCCTTGTTACAGCTGCCGACGGTGTAACCACAATTGAGTACAACCTGACTCTAAACGTGGCATACAACACCGACACATCCCTTGCTGTATTCAACGTTGAAGGTTTTGATGTTGAGAACGCAGATCGTATCGACCTTGAGCCACTAACTACAGACGTGGCTGTAACAGTTGAGACCACTGACCCAGAGGCTTCATTCGAAATCGAAGGTGGATCAGATTTGGTTCCTGGCGAAAACGACCTTGTCGTTACAGTCACAGCTGCTGACAGCTTGACCACTGAGGTCTTCACCGTAGTTCTAAACGTGCTTCCAAACACCGACACTTCTCTAGTCACATTCAACGTGAACGAGGAAGCTGTCGATGATGGGGCAGTTGTTGAGGTCCCACCATTCACCACCGAAGTTGTTGTTGAGGTAGAAACAAATGACCCACTAGCAACATTCGTTGTCGATGGTGACCAGAACCTAATCGTGGGTGAAAACCAGTTGACAGTAATCGTTACTGCAGCAGACGAACTAACAACAATGGACTACACAGTCACAGTTGTTGTTGCTGAGAGCGACGACGCAAGCCTCAAGGAAGCGACTGTAACTTACATTGACGAGGCTGGCGCAACTCAGACTGCTCTAGTGGTTGATGGGGATGAGATTTTCCTTCCTTCAAACACCAACTCAGTTGACGTTGCAGTCACACCGAACGACGCAGAGGCCACTTACGAAATCGTAGGCGACACTGACCTAGTCGTAGGTGAGAACGAACTTCTAATCACAATTACTGCTCCAGATGCAGTTGCGACAGAAGAGATCCGAGTAACCCTATGGGTTGCAGTTGGTGACGTAACCACTTCAAGCTTCACAGCCAACGGCGTTGAAGTTGAAGACGGTATGGTCCTTGATCTAGAACCTGGAACCGAATTGGTTGAGGTTGTGGTCGAGACTACTGACCCTCTAGCAACTTACGAAGTTACTGGAGACTCAGATCTAGTTCTAGGTGACACTAACCAGCTAGTTCTTACAGTTACATCAGTTGATGGCACCGTAAGCGCAACCTACACAGTTACCTTGAACGTGCTTCCATTCACAGACGCATCATTCACAGGAATCACCGTAAATGGTGTTGACGTGGTTGAAGGCGAAGTGGTTGAAGTTGACGCCGGTGACCTAGACGTTCAGGTAGCAACCACCAACGAGTTTGCAACTGTTGCAGTTGCTGGAACCGTTGTGGACGCTAGCGGCCGCCAGACACTTACCGTTACCGTAACTGCACAGGATGGCGAGACCACAGAGACTCGTGAAGTAGAAGTCCTTGCTTCATCACCTCTTGAGATCGTTGCTGGTTCAGTACCGACTGATGGCACTATCCGAGTTGGCACCTACGCGAAGCTAACCAAGGACCAGTTCGCTGGTGCAAAGGTTACCTACCAGTGGCTAAATGACGGAGTTGAGATTGACGGAGCAACTGCTTACCGTTACCTACTAACTCCAGATGACCTAGGTCACGAGATCCGCGCTCAGGTTATTGCAACTGTTGCTGGTGTCTCAAAGACCCTGATCTCTAAGCCAATCGAGTTCGAGGCCGGAATCATCAAGAAGGCTCCAACACCTGGTGTGAAGGGTAAGGCAGTAGTTGGTGGAACACTAACTGCAGTTGCCAGAACCTGGTCAGCCGATGTTGAGCTTGCATACCAGTGGTACGCAGATGGTTCAGCTATCGATGGTGCAACTGATGAAACCTTCGAAATCACTGCAGATCTAGTAGACGCAGCTGTTTCACTAGGTGTTACCGGTTCGCTATTCGGTTACACAACAGTAGAGAAGCTAAGTGCTGAGCTAACTGTAAAGCCAGGAACCATCCGCTTTACTGGTAAGCCAAGCATCTCTGGTGACCTAGTTGTTGGTGAAACCATCGAGCTAGATCCAGGCACATTGTCAATCGACACTGCAGAAGTGACCTATGTATGGTCACGCAGCGGTGAAGAGTTCGACAACACCGAGGCAACCTACACCTTGACCCCTGAGGACTACAAGAAGAGAATCTCAGTCAAGGTAGTAGCAATCGCTGAAGGTTACAACGAGGCATTTGCAACTGTGAAGACTCTGTCAGTCAAGGCTGGAGAGCTAGCAGAAGTACCTACCCCGGTAATCTCAGGTGACGCTATCGTAGGCGAGACCCTAACCGTTGATCTTGGCGGAGACTACCCAGAAGAAACCGTCTTCAAGTACGTATGGTCTCGTGACTTCAAGGTCATCTCAGGTGCTGCTGAAGAGCTAACCCTAACCAACAGGGACCTAGGCAAGACAATCCGTGTACGCGTGATTGCAGTCATCCCTGGTTACAAGTCCACCAGCGTCCTTGCTGAGGGAGTTGTAGTGGTAGCTGCTGAATAGCACTCACCCTAACTAAGTGAAGGACCCCCAAAAATGGGGGTCCTTTTCTTTTGGAAGGAAAATTGGATAATTTTGTTGCAAAACCGCAATAAACCCCTATAAGATAGAGGTTTGCTCCCCAACAACTCGTAAGCATATTTCGGCTGCGCTATTTTGCACGCATATTTTGGCGGCAATTGTTAGGGTGCCAAATCCCATAGACCGTTTCAAACTAGTCAACCGCCTTTGAAGGGATATCTCTTGGCCACCAAGAAGAACACCAAAAACATCCGTTCCGCACAACGTCTATCGTTTGCTAAAACTCGCGAACCAATCGATCTACCTAACCTGCTAACCCTGCAGACCGAGAGCTTTGAATGGCTCGTTGGTGCAGATGCTTGGCGCAAGAAGGTTGGCCCAGACGCCAAAACCGGTCTAGATGAGGTTTTTGAAGAGCTAAGCCCTATCGAGGACAACCCAAACAATCCTGCAGAAGCGAAGATGGGCCTTGAGTTCAAGGAACCAGCGCTCGATGCACCTAATTTCACTCCAGATGAATGCAAGGTCAAGGGTAAGACTTACGCTCGCCCGCTATACATCAAGGCAGAGTTCACCAACTACAAGACTGGTGAAATCAAGAGCCAAACTGTTTTCATGGGTGAATTCCCAATCATGACTAACGAAGGTACCTTCATCGTTAACGGAACTGAGCGTGTAGTTGTTTCTCAGTTGGTTAGATCTCCGGGTGTTTACTTCTCTGTTTCAACTAACACCACCGGTAACTTAGACGTTCGTAACAACAAGGCTCAGATCATTCCATCTCGTGGTTCTTACCTAGAGTTCCTAACTGAATGGGTTAAGGATGACCGTAAGTCTGTCTCACGTTTCGGTAAGCCAATCCTTCAGGTTCAGGTTGACCGCAAGACCAAGGTTTCAGCAACCATCTTCCTAAAGGCTTTGGGTATGACTCGCGACGACATCATTGCTGCTTTTGCCGATGTTAAGGACGCAGTTACCTCAACACCAGGTTGGGAAATTGACGTTGACCTAATCAACAACACTCTTGACTACGACGAATCACGTGCATTCACAACTCCTGTTATCACTAAGGAAGATGCACTCAAGGAAATGTATCGCAAGGTTCGCGGAGAATCAGGTAACGCTGATGCTGCTGAAGCTTGGTTGAAGAGCGTTTACTTTGACAAGAAGAGATACAACCTTGCACGTGTTGGTCGTCACAAGCTAAACCGCAAGCTTGGTATCACTGTTGATGACAACACCACAGTTCTAACTCCAGAAGACATCGTTGCAACCATGAAGTACTTGTTGGTGTTCGACTTGGCTCTGAAGAACAAGGCTGACATCACCAGCAACATGACCTTCGGTCTGAAGATGTCTGGCAAGAAGGTTGACGTCAAGATCGCATCTGACGACATCGACGACTTCCAGAACCGTCGTATTCGCCCGGTTGGTGAATTGATCCAGAACCAGGTTCGTATTGGTCTAAGCCGTATGGAACGTGTTGTTCGTGAGCGTATGTCTACGCAGGACGTTGAGGCTATTACTCCTCAGACCCTGATCAACCTACGTCCAGTTGTTTCAGCTATCAAGGAATTCTTTGGTGCTAGCCAGCTGTCACAATTCATGGACCAGAACAACCCGCTTGCAGGTCTAGCTCACAAGCGTCGTCTATCAGCGCTAGGCCCTGGTGGTATCGCACGTGAGCGTGCTCAAATGGAGGTTCGTGACGTTCACCCATCCCACTACGGTCGTATGTGTCCGGTTGAAACCCCAGAAGGTCCAAACATTGGTCTTATCGGTTCCCTAACTGCATATGCACGTATCAACACTTTCGGTTTCATTGAGACTCCATACAACAAGGTTGTAAATGGCAAGGTTTCAGGCAAGATCGAGTATCTAGATGCTGCTAGCGAAGACGGCAAGGTTATCGGTGGTGCAGATGTTCCACTGAACGCTGACAACACATTCGCTAACAAGAAGGTGTTCGCTCGTTTCAAGGGTGACGTTGTTGAAGTTGACAACGACCAGGTTGATTACATCGACATCTCACCTCGTCAGCTTGCATCTGTTTCGACATCTTTGATTCCATTCCTCGAGCACGACGACTCAAGCCGTGCTTTGATGGGTGCAAACATGCAGCGTCAAGCTGTTCCACTACTACGTAGCGAAGCTCCACTTGTCGGTACTGGAATGGAACGTGCAGCTGCTATGGACTCTCACGCTGTTGTGCTTTCACGTGCAGCCGGTGTTGTTGAAGAAGTAGACGCAGATCACATTGTGGTTAGAGGCGATGACAACTCACAGGAGAAGTACTTCCTGCGTAAGTTTGAGCGCTCAAACCAGGGAACTGCAATCAACCAGCGTGCAATCGTTTCTGTTGGTCAGAAGATCGAAGCAGGAGAGGCTCTTGCTGATGGTCCTTCAACCGATCAGGGTGAACTTGCTCTTGGTAAGAACCTTCTAGTTGCATTCATGCCTTGGGAAGGTCACAACTTCGAAGACGCTATCATCATCAGCCAGGCTTTGGTGAAGGAAGACACTTTGTCTTCTATCCACATCGAAGCTCACGAGGTTGAGGCGAGAGACACCAAGCTAGGTAAGGAAGAGATCACTGCAGATCTTCCTAACGTATCCATGGAAGCTCTTGCTCAGCTAGACGAGCGTGGAATTATCCGCATCGGTGCTGAAGTTCGTCCAGGAGATATCTTGGTTGGAAAGGTAACACCCAAGGGTGAGACCGAGCTTTCAGCTGAAGAGCGTTTGCTAAGAGCTATCTTCAACGAGAAGAGCCGCGAAGTTCGCGACACTTCTTTGAAGGTGCCTCACGGTGAAGCTGGAACTGTTATCGATGTGAAGGTCTTCGACATTGAAGAAGACGAAATGGCTGCTGGTGTGAACCAGAGAGTTGTTGTTCACATTGCTCAGAAGCGTAAGATCACCGAAGGTGACAAGCTTGCTGGTCGTCACGGTAACAAGGGTGTTATTTCTAAGATCCTTCCTATCGAAGACATGCCTTTCCTTGAAGATGGAACTCCGGTTGACATCATCTTGAATCCACTAGGTATCCCAGGTCGTATGAACTTCGGTCAGGTACTTGAGACTCACCTTGGTTGGATTGCTAAGCAGGGTTGGCAGATCAAGGAAGGCGCTAAGTGGGCTCAGCACCTAGCCGAGGAACTGCACTCAGCAGCTCCTGGCACCAAGGTTGCGACACCTATCTTCGATGGCGCTCACAAGGACGACATCATCGGTCTGTTGGATTCAACTCTTCCAAACCGTGATGGACAGAAGCTTGTTGACAAGTCTGGTAAGGCAAGATTGTTCGATGGCCGCTCAGGTGAGCCATTCCCAATGCCTATCTCGGTTGGATACATGTATGTCTTGAAGCTTCACCACTTGGTGGACGACAAGATCCACGCACGTTCGACAGGTCCTTACTCAATGATTACTCAGCAGCCATTGGGTGGTAAGGCTCAGTTCGGTGGTCAGAGATTCGGTGAGATGGAAGTTTGGGCTCTGCAGGCATACGGTGCTGCACACACCCTTCAGGAACTTCTAACCATCAAGTCAGATGACATCAACGGACGTATCAAGACCTACGAAGCCATCGTCAAGGGTGAGAACATTCAGGCTCCTGGTATTCCAGAGTCATTCCGAGTTCTTGCTAAGGAAATGCAGTCACTTGCTCTAAACGTTGAAGTTCTAAACGCAGAAGGCACGATTGTTACCTTGAAGGATGACGAATACGAGCGCGACATGGCCACAGAGCAACTTGATGGCATCAACCTATCCCGTAACGAATCATTGTCTAACGACTCTGACGAGCCACTTTACTTCTAAGCGAACATCTAAGAGAACAGAGAAAAACACATGGACGTCGAAACATTTAGCTCCCTGCGAATTGGCCTTGCAACTTCAGATGACATTCGCTCATGGTCAAGTGGTGAGGTTAAGAAGCCTGAGACCATCAACTACCGCACCCTAAAGCCAGAGAAGGACGGCCTTTTCTGCGAGAAAATCTTCGGTCCTACCAAGGACTGGGAATGTTCTTGTGGAAAGTACAAGCGCGTTCGTTTCAAGGACATCGTTTGTGAGCGCTGTGGTGTTCAGGTAACCAAGTCTTCTGTTCGTCGTGAGCGCATGGGTCACATCGAACTTGCTGCCCCGGTTACCCACATCTGGTACTTCAAGGGTGTTCCTAGCCGTTTGGGTTACCTACTAAACATGGCTCCTAAGGATCTTGAGAAGATCATTTACTTTGCTGCCTACCGCGTCATGGAAATCGACCAGGAAGCTAAGGATCTTGACTGGGCTCTAATCAAGGATGACTACACCCAGCGTGTGAAGCAGACTCTTGACTCTCGTTTCGAAGAGATGATGGATGTTGCTAGGGATGACTATGACTTCCTAGTTGAAGCAGGCCTTGCTCTGCAGACTTCAGTAAAGATCTGGGAAGCTCCAGTTTGGGTTGACGCTCAGTTCGTAAAGAGCATTGAGCAGATGATCAAGCTTGAGATTGATGACCCTAAGGGTTACCTTGACAAGCCTTTCACCCTGGAAGCAGGAGAAGGTAAGGATGGAGTTGCTCGTGAAGCAGCTGCACAGAAGGTTGTCAACACCAAGATCAACGACTTCCGCAAGAAGACCGAAAAGATCGTTCGTGAATACGCACGTCTAGAGCGTCCTAACTCATTGCAGAAGGAGCACTTGGCTTGGCGTCAGTTCCTAGTTGCTGAAGAAGGCGAACTAATCCAGAACGACGTTCTATTCGATTACTTCGACTACTACTACGGTGACTACGTAATCACTGAAATTGGTGCTCTCGCAGTTCAGCAGGTTCTTGCAAAGTTTGACTTAGCTCAGGCCGCTGAAGAGCTCAAGAAGGAAATCGCTGACAACAAGGGATCAAAGCAGACTCAGGCAATTAAGCGTCTGAAGGTTGTCTCATCATTCCTACAGTCATCAACACCAACTACCTCAATGGTTCTTGATGTTCTTCCAGTTCTTCCACCTGAGATTCGTCCGATGGTTCAGCTTGATGGTGGACGTTTTGCTACCTCTGACCTAAACGACCTTTACCGTCGTGTGATCAACCGTAATAACCGTCTAAAGCGTTTCATTGATCTAGGTGCTGTGCCTAAGACCATCTTGAACAACGAAAAGCGCATGCTTCAGGAAGCTGTTGACGCACTATTCGACAACGGTCGTCGTGGACGTCCAGTTACCGGTACCGGTAACCGCCCACTGAAGTCACTTTCTGACCTATTAAAGGGTAAGCAGGGACGTTTCCGTCAGAACCTTCTGGGTAAGCGCGTTGACTACTCAGGTCGTTCAGTAATCGTTGTTGGTCCTCAGCTGAAGATGCACCAGTGTGGTCTTCCTAAGTTGATGGCCCTCGAGTTGTTCAAGCCTTTCGTTATGAAGCGTCTAGTTGATCTGGGTATTGCTCAGAACATCAAGAGCGCTAAGCGTATGGTTGAGCGCAGCCGTTCACAGGTTTGGGATGTTCTAGAAGAAGTTATTCGTGAGCGTCCAGTGCTACTAAACCGTGCACCTACTCTTCACCGTCTCGGTATCCAGGCGTTCGAGCCGCTACTGGTTGAAGGTAAGGCTATCCAGCTGCACCCACTAGTTTGTGCTGCGTTCAACGCTGACTTTGATGGTGACCAGATGGCTGTTCACCTACCGCTATCTGTTGAAGCTCAGGCTGAAGCTCGTTTGCTAATGCTTGCATCAAACAACATCTTGAAGCCTTCAGATGGTAAGCCAGTTGCTACTCCTTCACAGGACATGATCATTGGTCTTTACTACATGACTACAGTCAAGGAAGGTGGACTAGGAGAGGGCCGCGTTTTCGGATCTGTTGCTGAAGCTCAGCTTGCTTACGACGCTCACACACTAGATGTTCAGTCACTTGTGAAGATCCGTATTGACGGTGAAATCAAGGAGACCACTCTTGGTCGCACCCTCTTCGCTCAAACACTTCCAGAAGGATTTGTTTGGAAGGAAGAGAAGGTCGGTAAGAAGCAGATTAGCCAGATCCTAACTGAGATGGTTGAGCTACACGAGCGCGTAGACGTTGCTCAGGCTCTTGACCGCATCAAGGACGCTGGTTTCTACTGGGCTACACGTTCCGGTGTTTCAATGGCTATCTCAGATGCAAACTTCGACTCAGAAGGTAAGTTCGACAAGGCTCGTCAGCAGATGATTCTTGCTGGCGAAAAGGAACACACCAAGATTCAGGAGTCATTCGACCTAGGTGGTATTACTGACCTAGAGCGTCGTGACGAGCTTGGTGCTCTTTGGTTCAAGAGAACCAACGAGATCCAGGAACTGCTTCAGTCTGAAATTCCTCAGGGTAACGCAATCCGCATCATGGTTGAATCAGGTGCTCGTGGTAACTGGATCCAGATTCGTTCTGTTCTAGGTATGCGTGGACCGGTTGCAACATCTTCTGGTGACTTTGCTCCGATGCCTGTAAAGGGTAACTACCTAGTAGGGCTTACCGCTAACGAGTACTTCATCAACGCAACCGGTGCTCGTAAGGGTAACGCTGATACTGCGATGAAGACCGCTGCTGCGGGTTACCTAACTCGTCGTCTAGTTGACGTAGCTCAGGATGTTATCGTTCGCGATGCTGACTGTGAGACCACTCGCTTCCTAGAGAAGTCTCTAAAGGATGCAGATGGTAACTGGGATGAGCAGAGCATCGACCTCAGCGTTATGCAGCGTAACCTAGCTGAAGACGTGAAGGT
Source organism: Actinomycetota bacterium (assembly GCA_041165845.1). Taxonomy (GTDB): domain Bacteria; phylum Actinomycetota; class Actinomycetes; order Actinomycetales; family Microbacteriaceae; genus Rhodoluna. The sequence goes on from JBEAMR010000046.1 coordinate 10,064, forward strand.
TGGATCCACCATTGTTGCTAAGCGCAATGACTCAATCAACCTCCAGTTGGTTAACGCTCTAAAGGCTGCTGATGTTGAAACCGTTAAGGTTCGTTCAGTATTTACCTGTGACGCTCTAACTGGTGTTTGTGCTGCTTGTTACGGTGTTTCACTTGCTACCAACCAACCGGTTGAGCTGGGTGAAGCTATCGGTATCATCGCTGCTCAGTCAATCGGTGAACCTGGTACTCAGCTAACAATGCGTACTTTCCACACCGGTGGTGCAGCTGCTGCAACTATCAAGAGAACAATCTTGAAGTCAATCGGTGGCCAGAAGGTTCGTGTTGAGCGTCTGATTTCTTATGACATCACTCAGGGTCTTACTGGTGTTACCGACTTGCTAGAAGCTCGTCCAGGTTGGCGTCAGGGTAAGGTCGGTGTCCTAGCCTTCTGGCCAGGTCGCATCGAACTGAAGGCAACAGGTCGCGAGTTCACCTCATTCCGTGGAGATGTCACAATCCGTGAGATTGCTGAAGTTGAAGCTAAGGATGAGAAGTCAACCAAGAACAAGATCTTTGCAAACGTCGTCTTCGCAGTCGATGACAAGGATGGTTCAAAGGTAGCTGACGCTTCTAAGGCTGGTAAGGCTGTTGTAGTTGCTGAAGGTGGAACTGTCACCAAGGTAACCGCAGAATACATTGAGGTTGAAGTTGACCGAACTGTTACCCCTCGTCTAGAGCCAGGCATTAACTTGTCAGACGCTAAGTTGCAGGAAGTCCAGGCAGAGAACAAGAAGGCTAAGAGCCTTATGTCTAAGGTTCGCTACGAACTAACTGCTTTCGGTGGAAACAACTCTAAGCAGCGCGTATTTGTTACGGAAGGCGATGTTGTAGTCAACGGTCAGGTTATTGCTGACGGACTACTTTCATACCCAGTTGCAGATGCGGATGCTCTAGTGAAGTTAAAGAAGGCAAAGGTTGAGGCCGGAACCGTTCTAAACGCTAACGACCTAGTCGCTAAGTTCGGAATCGTGAAGGAAGTTGATGTCTTCATCACTCCTTCAGAAGAGGGCTACGAAGAAGCAGAGAAGATTGCGCAGAACTACGCGTTCAGCCGTTCAACTTCTAAGACCTTCCAGAAGCTATCTCCAAAGGACAAGATCGCTACCATCTCAGCAGCAGATATTGAATCAGAACTTTTGGTTCAGCCTGGTGACTGGGTAGGTCAGGGTGAATACGTCATCGATGGAACTCCTAACCCACACGCAGTGCTTTCAGTTCTTGGTCCTAAGTGGGCTCAGTTCGAAATCATCCGTGGTGTTCAGGCGATCTATGGTTCACAGGGTGTTCCGCTACACGATAAGCACCTTGAGGTTATCGTTCGTCAGATGCTAGGTAAGGTAACAGTTATCGAATCTGGTGAGACCGACATGCTTCCAGGTGAAGTTATCGACCGTACTCGCTTCCAGGCTAAGAACCGTTTGGCTCAGCAGGCAGGGCAGAAGCCAGCTTCTGCCCGTCAGGAAGTTATGGGTATGACCCGTGCTTCTCTGGCTGCTCAGTCATGGCTATCTGCTGCTTCGTTCCAGGAAACTACCCGAGTCTTGACTCAGGCAGCCCTAGACCGTCGCGAAGACAAGCTAGAGGGTCTAAAGGAGAACGTCATCATCGGTAAGTTGATCCCAGCCGGTACTGGTCTAAAGCAGTATCGCGATGTGGATGTTCAGGCTACCGAAGAGGCAAAGGCAGCTCGTTACCCTAACCGAATCTGGGATGCTCCGGCAGCCACAGCTGAGGTTGAGGACGAATTCGCCCCAGCTAACCTATTCAGCGCCAATTTTGACGACTGGGCAGAGAAAAAAGAAGAGTAAAAATTCTGTTTGACCCACTGGAGATATTTCAGGTAGGCTAGGCAAGGTTTGTGATTATCCCCAAACCGAGCCCTGATTTCTGAGTGATTTAGCTCCGGTGGGCCAGAACAGATTTTGATACAGCAAACGCGGTATCTAAAGCCAAAAGAGTAATACAAAACTCGGCTGTCTAAAGCAGTCGAAACTAACAAGGAGAAGTTGTGCCAACAATTCAGCAGTTGGTCCGTAAGGGTCGCAGCGCCAAGGCTACTAAGTCGAAAACGCCAGCTCTTAAGGCCAGCCCACAGCGCCGCGGTGTGTGCACCCGTGTTTACACCACCACCCCTAAGAAGCCGAACTCGGCTCTACGTAAGGTGGCTCGTGTCAAGCTTTCAAACGGTATTGAAGTTACCGCGTACATCCCGGGCGAAGGTCACAACCTCCAGGAGCACTCAATGGTGCTAGTTCGTGGTGGTCGTGTTAAGGACCTACCAGGTGTCCGTTACAAGATCGTCCGCGGTGCTCTAGACACTCAGGCAGTTAAGAACCGTAAACAGGCTCGTAGCCAATACGGCGCAAAGAAGGGTAAGTAATGCCTCGTAAAGGTCCTATAACTAAGAAGCCAGTGGTCTCTGACCCAGTTTATGGTTCACAAGTTGTAACAACTTTGGTCAACAAGATTCTTCTTGATGGCAAGAAGAGCGTTGCAGAGTCAATCGTTTATGGTGCACTTTCTGGTGCAGCAGAGAAGAGCAGCCAGGATGCTGTTGTTCTTCTAAAGAAGGCTCTGGACAACATTCGTCCAACCGTTGAGGTTCGTTCACGTCGCGTTGGTGGTTCAACCTACCAGGTGCCAGTTGAAGTTAAGTCTCACCGTGCCAACACACTAGCTCTTCGCTGGTTGGTTGGTTACGCAAAGGCTCGTCGTGAGAAGACCATGACTGAGCGTTTGATGAACGAGATCCTAGATGCCTCTAACGGTCTAGGTGCGGCTGTGAAGCGTCGTGAAGACACTCACAAGATGGCAGAGTCAAACAAGGCTTTCGCTCACTACCGCTGGTAAGAATTAAACTCATCCGCTTGTTAACCTTTCGTTTAGCAAGCGGATGTTTCATTAAGTAAGTAAACCCAAATCTAACTCGGAGGACCATCGTGGCCCAAGAAGTACTAACCGACCTGAACAAGGTACGTAACATCGGCATCATGGCGCACATTGACGCTGGTAAAACAACCACCACCGAGCGCATCTTGTTCTACACCGGTATCACTCACAAGATCGGTGAAGTGCACGATGGTGCAGCAACCATGGACTGGATGGAGCAGGAGCAGGAACGTGGTATTACCATTACCTCAGCTGCGACCACCTGTTTCTGGAACAAGAACCAGATCAACATCATTGACACCCCTGGACACGTTGACTTCACTGTTGAAGTTGAGCGTTCACTTCGTGTTCTAGATGGTGCTGTTGCTGTATTCGATGGTAAAGAAGGTGTTGAGCCTCAGTCAGAGACCGTTTGGCGTCAGGCTGACAAGTATGACGTACCTCGTATCTGTTTCGTAAACAAGATGGACAAGTTAGGTGCTGACTTCTACTTCACCGTAGACACCATCATCAAGCGTCTAGGTGCTCGTCCACTAGTTATCCAGCTTCCAATCGGTGCTGAATCAACTTTTGAAGGTGTTATCGACCTAGTTGAGATGCGTGCACTTACCTGGCGTGGAGATGTGGAGATGGGTGCTAAGTACACCATCGAAGAGATCCCAGCTGACATGAGGGAAAAGGCGGACGAGTACCGTGCAGCTCTTCTTGAGACTGTTGCTGAAGCCGATGACGCTCTAATGGAGAAGTACTTCGCAGGTGAAGAACTAACCGTTGCTGAGATCAAGGGTGCTATCCGTAAGCTAACTGTTTCTTCAACCCTCTACCCAATCCTTTGTGGTTCGGCGTTCAAGAACAAGGGTGTTCAGCCAATGCTTGACGCTGTTATCGACTACCTACCTTCACCACTAGACGTTCCTGCTGTTGAGGGACACGATGTTCGTGACGAAGAGAAGATCGTAAAGCGCGAGCCTAAGTCTTCTGAGCCTTTCGCAGCTCTAGCGTTCAAGGTTATGACTCACCCATTCTTTGGTCGTCTAACCTACATCCGTGTTTACTCAGGTGCAGCTAACCAGGGTGACCAGGTCTTGAACTCAACTAAGGACAAGAAAGAGCGCATTGGTAAGTTGTTCCAGATGCACGCCAACAAAGAAAACCCTGTTGAGTCTGTAACTGCTGGACACATCTATGCAGCTATTGGTCTAAAGGACACCACAACCGGTGACACACTTTGTGACATCACCAACCCAGTGGTTCTAGAGTCAATGACCTTCCCTAAGCCTGTTATCTCTGTTGCTATTGAGCCAAAGACCAAGAGCGACCAGGAGAAGCTAGGTCTAGCTATCCAGAAGCTTGCTGAAGAAGACCCAACATTCCGCGTTGAGCAGGACCAGGAAACTGGTCAGACTGTTATCTCGGGTATGGGTGAACTTCACCTAGACATCCTTGTTGACAGAATGCGTCGCGAATTCAAGGTTGAGGCTAACGTTGGTAAGCCTCAGGTTGCATACCGCGAGACTCTAAAACGTGTTGTTGAGAAGTATGACTACACCCACAAGAAGCAGACCGGTGGTTCAGGTCAGTTCGCTAAGGTCCAGATCAAACTGGAGCCTATGGAAGTTGAGGGTGACAAGACTTACGAGTTCGTTAACTCAGTAACTGGTGGTCGTGTTCCTCGCGAATACATCCCTTCAGTTGACGCTGGTATTCGCGATGCGATGCTGGTTGGAACTCTTGCTGGATACCCAGTTGTGGGTGTTAAAGCTACTCTTCTTGATGGCGCATATCACGATGTTGACTCATCTGAAATGGCCTTCAAGATTGCTGGATCGATTGCTTACAAAGAAGCATCTCGTCTAGCACAACCTGTACTGCTCGAGCCGTTGATGGCCGTCGAAGTGCGTACCCCAGAGGAATACATGGGTGACGTTATCGGAGACCTCAACTCTCGCCGTGGTCAGATTCAGTCAATGGACGACGCTACTGGCGTCAAGGTCGTTCGCGCCCTAGTTCCACTGTCGGAAATGTTCGGTTACGTTGGAGACCTGCGCTCGAAGACTTCGGGTCGTGCGGTCTACTCAATGACTTTTGAGTCCTATTCTGAGGTCCCAAAGGCTGTTGCTGACGAAATCGTTCAGAAGAACAAGGGCGAGTAGCTTTTAGGTTTCCTAGAAGCGGCTTTCTTGAGTAAGATAGAAAATCTGTAAACCCCAAATCTTTTAGGGCATAAATCGTGCCCGAGGGATACAACGAGTCCTGAGGAGGACCAATAAATGGCTAAGGCGAAATTCGAACGCACAAAGCCGCACGTCAATATCGGTACTATCGGTCACGTTGACCACGGTAAGACCACATTGACTGCGGCCATTACTAAGGTGCTACATGACAAGTACCCAAGTTTGAACGCATCATACGCGTTCGACCAGATCGACAACTCACCTGAAGAAAAGCAGCGTGGTATTACGATCAACATCTCACACGTTGAGTACCAGACCGAGAAGCGCCACTACGCTCACGTAGACGCTCCGGGCCACGCTGACTACATCAAGAACATGATTACTGGTGCAGCTCAGATGGATGGTGCGATTCTTGTAGTTGCAGCAACTGACGGCCCTATGCCTCAGACCAAGGAGCACGTACTACTTGCTCGTCAGGTTGGTGTTCCATACATCGTTGTAGCTCTAAACAAGTCAGACATGGTTGACGATGCAGAAATCCTAGAACTAGTTGAGGTTGAGGTCCGTGACCTACTAAGCCAGTACGAGTTCCCAGGCGACACTGCTCCAGTTATCCAGGTTTCAGCTCTTAAGGCTCTTGAGGGCGATGCTAAGTGGGGCGAGTCAGTTCTTGCACTTATGGACGCAGTGGATGCAAACATCCCTGAGCCTGTGCGTGACCTAGACAAGCCTTTCCTAATGCCTGTTGAAGACGTCTTCACCATCACTGGTCGTGGAACTGTTATCACCGGCAAAATCGAGCGTGGCCAGGTCAAGGTTAACGACGAAGTCGAAATCGTTGGTATCCGCGACAAGCAGAAGACCACCGTTACCGGTATCGAAATGTTCCGCAAGCTACTTGACTACGCAGAAGCTGGTGAAAACGTAGGTCTATTGCTACGTGGAACCAAGCGTGAAGACGTAGAGCGCGGTCAGGTTGTTTGTAAGCCTGGTTCGATTACACCTCACACTGGCTTTGATGGCAACGTCTACATCCTTTCAAAGGATGAGGGTGGCCGTCACAACCCGTTCTACTCAAACTACCGCCCACAGTTCTACTTCCGTACCACTGACGTGACTGGTGTTATCACCCTTCCTGCTGGTACTGAAATGGTTATGCCTGGCGACACCACCGAAATGGCAGTTGAGCTAATTCAGCCAATCGCTATGGAAGAGGGTCTTCGCTTCGCTATCCGTGAAGGTGGCCGCACAGTAGGTGCAGGTACAGTAGTAAAGATCACCAAGTAGTTCTTTAGAATTACTCAAAGAACCCCAGGCCTTTTGGTCTGGGGTTCTTTATTTAATAAAAATTGCTTAGATTAGCGAATTTTTCCATCTTTAACTTGCACCGACACGCTCAGTTGTGCCAAGATAGACAGGTTCATGTGATTTTCACCCTGTCTTGGGTGAACCACTGCAGGCAAAGTGAACCGCTAACACGGGTCCGGCCGCAGCTGAACCGCAAATTTAACCGAAACCGTAACTGGGTTTGACGTGAGCCAAGGCTCGCGACACTCCCGAGTGCGTGGGTCGGAGCAGTGCCCCAGGTAACTGGGTTTGACAGGTAAATAGTGGTGCATATCAAAGAAAGTGCTGCTAATTATTGACGGCTGAAACCGTCAAGAAAGCGAGTCATAATGGCTGATCAGAAGATCCGCATTCGACTAAAGTCGTACGACCACGAGGTCATCGATTCGTCGGCGCGTAAGATCGTCGACACAGTTATCCGTGCCGGTGCCCAGGTTGTTGGTCCAGTACCACTACCTACAGAGAAGAACGTAATCGCTGTTATTCGTTCTCCGCACAAATACAAGGACAGTCGCGAGCACTTCGAGATGCGCACCCACAAGCGCTTGATCGATATCATCAACCCAACTCCTAAGGCAGTTGACTCTTTGATGCGCCTCGACCTTCCTGCCGACGTCAACATTGAGATCAAGCTCTAAGGAAAATAATGACTACTGTTCGTATTGTGAAAGGTCTACTGGGCAAGAAGCTCGGGATGACTCAGGCTTGGGACGCCAACAACAAGATGATTCCTATCACTGTTGTTGAGGCAGGCTCCAACGTAATTACTCAGATCAAGAACGCTGAGATCGATGGCTACACAGCTATCCAGGTTGCATACGGTGCAATCGACCCACGCAAGGTTAACAAGCCAGATGCTGGTCACTTTGGAAAGGCTGGAGTTACTCCTCGCCGCTTCCTAGCAGAAATCAGAACCCTAGATGCTGACACCTATGAAGTTGGTCAGGAACTTGGTGTGGAGGTTTTTGAAGTTGGTCAGGTTGTCGATGTTGTTGGTACCAGCAAGGGTAAGGGTTTTGCCGGTCACATGAAGCGTCACGGTTTCTCTGGTGTTGGTGCATCTCACGGTGCTCACCGTAACCACCGTAAGCCTGGTTCGATTGGTGCTACCACCACTCCAGGACGTGTTTTCAAGGGAACTCGTATGGCTGGACGCATGGGTCAGGACAGAGTAACAACTCTGAACCTAACTATCCACGGCATTGACGCTGAAAAGGGTCTGCTGTTGATCAAGGGTGCAGTTCCTGGTTCTAAGGGTTCACTCGTATTCGTTCGTAACGCCGTCAAGAAGGGTGCTTAATTCTCATGGCTAACGTAGATGTATTAGACGTACAGGGAAAGAAGTCAGGTTCGGTTGAACTTGATGCAGCTCTGTTCGATGTCAACATCAGCATTCCACTTGTTCACCAGGTAGTTGTTGCTCAGCTTGCTGCTGCTCGTCAGGGAACTCAATCAACTAAGCGTCACGGTGAAGTTTCTGGAACTGGTAAGAAGCCTTTCAAGCAGAAGGGAACTGGACGTGCGCGTCAGGGTTCACTTCGTGCTCCTCAGATGCGTGGTGGTTACATCACTCACGGTCCTAAGCCTCGTGACTACGACCAGAGAACACCTAAGAAGATGAAGGCTGCTGCTGTTCGTCAGGCACTAACTGATAGAGCACGTAATAACCGTCTACACGTTGTTGAGTCTTTGTCTCTCGGAGACAAGCCTTCAACTAAGGCAGCTCAGGCTTACCTTTCAAAGTTCACCAAGCAGAAGAACGTGCTAGTTGTTCTTGATCGTACTGATGAACTTAGCTACCTAAGCTTGCGCAACTTGAAGAACGTTCACGTTATTCCAGTTGACCAGCTAAACGCATACGACATTTTGAACTCAGACGACCTAGTTTTCACTAAGTCAGCTATCGATGAGTTCACTGCTAACTCAAAGAAGGAGGCGTAAACATGTCTGCAATCAACAAAGACCCAAGAGATGTGATCATCCGTCCAATCGTTTCTGAGAAGTCATACAACCTGATTGATCAGGGTAAGTACACCTTCGAAGTTGACCCACGTTCAAACAAGACTGAGATCAAGCAGGCCGTTGAAGTTATCTTCAACGTCAAGGTTGCTTCAGTGAACACTTTGAACCGCATTGGTAAGACCCGTAAGACCAAGTTTGGTTTGGGTAAGCGTAAGGACACCAAGCGCGCAATCATCACTCTAAAGAGTGGTTCCATCGACCTATTTAGCAACATCGGATAAGGCAGAGAAAAATGGGAATTCGTAAATATAAGCCAACGACTCCAGGTCGTCGCGGTTCATCAGTTTCAGACTTTGCTGAAATCACTAGAACTACTCCTGAGAAGTCACTGCTGCGTCCACTACCTAAGACCGGTGGTCGTAACGCATCAGGTCGTATCACTACTCGTCACATCGGTGGAGGACACAAGCGTCAGTATCGTGTAATCGACTTCCGTCGTCACGACAAGGACGGCGTTCCAGCCGTTGTTGCTCACATCGAGTATGACCCGAACCGTACAGCTCGTATTGCTCTACTTCACTACGCAGATGGCGAGAAGCGTTACATCATCGCTCCAGCGAAGCTAAAGCAGGGTGACAAGATCGAGCAGGGTCCAAACGCTGACATCAAGCCAGGTAACGCTCTTCCCTTGAAGAACATCCCGGTCGGTACTGTTGTTCACGCTATCGAGCTAAAGCCAGGCGGTGGAGCAAAGATGGGTCGTTCAGCTGGTGCTTCAATCCGTCTAGTTGCTAAAGATGGTGGAATGGCTCAGCTTCGCTTGCCTTCAGGTGAAATCCGTAACGTCGATGCTCGCTGCCGCGCAACCATCGGTGAAGTCGGTAACGCTGAGCAGTCAAACATCAACTGGGGTAAAGCAGGACGTATGCGCTGGAAGGGTGTTCGCCCAACAGTTCGTGGTGTTGCGATGAACCCTGTCGATCACCCACACGGTGGTGGTGAAGGTAAGACTTCTGGTGGACGTCACCCAGTGACTCCTTGGGGTCAAGCTGAAGGCCGCACCCGTAAGCCAAACTTGCCAAGCGACAAGCAAATTGTTCGCCGTCGTCCACGTGGAAGCCACTAGTAGGAGCTAGAAGAATATGCCAAGAAGTTTAAAGAAGGGCCCTTTCGTTGATGAGCACCTATTCAAAAAGGTTGCTAAGCAGAACGAGGCCAACAGCAAGAACGTGATCAAGACCTGGTCACGCCGCTCAATGATCGTTCCAGCCATGTTGGGTCACACCATCGCGGTTCACGACGGTCGTAAGCACATCCCAGTTTTCGTCACTGAGACCATGGTTGGTCACAAGCTAGGCGAATTCGCACCTACCCGCACCTTCCGTGGACACGTGAAGGACGACAAGAAGGGTCGCAGGAAGTAATCATGGAAGCTACCGCTAAATTACGCAGTGTTCGTATTACACCGCAGAAGGCTCGTCGTGTTGTCGACCTTATCCGTGGCAAGAGTGCAGAAGAAGCTCTAGCGCTGATGAAGTTTGCACCTCAGGCTGCTGCTGAGCCAGTCAACAAGTTGATTGCTTCTGCAGTTGCTAACGCGAGAGTGAAGGCAGATGCAGCTAACGTTCGTTTGGACGAGAGCGACCTAATCATCTCTGCAGCATTCGTTGATGAAGGTGCGACCATGAAGAGATTCATGCCTCGTGCTCAGGGCCGTGCAGCTCAGATCCTAAAGCGCACCAGCCACATCACAGTTGTAGTTTCAACACCAGATGAGATCGTTGCTAAGGCGACCGCACAGAAGGCGAGGACCAAGTAATGGGTCAGAAAGTCAATCCATACGGTTTCAGACTTGGAATCACTACCGACCACCGTTCACGTTGGTTCGCAGATTCAACCAAGCTTGGACAGCGTTACAAAGACTACGTTGCAGAAGACATCCGCATCCGTATTCTTCTAACCGAGCGTCTAGACCGTGCCGGTGTTTCACACATCGAGATCAAGCGAACCCGTGACCGTGTTGAGATCAACATCCACACCGCTCGTCCTGGTCTCGTTATCGGTCGTCGTGGTCAGGAAGCTGAAGCAATCAGAACTGATCTTGAGAAGCTAACCAAGAAGCAGATCCAGCTAAACATCCTTGAGGTTAAGAACCCAGAGATGGATGCACAGCTTGTTGCTCAGGGTATTGCAGAACAGCTAGCAGCTCGTGTTGCTTTCCGTCGTGCAATGCGTAAGGGTATGCAGGGTGCTGAGCGTCAGGGTGCTAAGGGTATCCGTGTTCAGTGTTCAGGTCGTCTCGGTGGTGCAGAAATGAGCCGCTCGGAGTTCTACCGTCAGGGAAGAGTTCCACTACACACACTTCGTGCCAACATCGATTACGGTTTCTACGAAGCCAAGACCACTTTCGGTCGTATCGGTGTGAAGGTATGGATCTACAAGGGTGACATCACCAACAAGGAGCTAGCGAAGGAGCAGGCTAACGCCAAGCCAGTTCGCGAAGGCCGTGGACGTCGTCCAGCACAGGCACCAGCAGAAAGCGTTGAGGCATAATCATGTTGATTCCACGTAAAGTAAAGCACCGTAAGCAACACCACCCAAACAGAAGTGGTGCAGCAACCGGTGGAACAAAGGTAGCTTTCGGTGAGTGGGGCATCCAGGCTCTAACTCCTGCATACGTTACTAACCGTCAGATTGAATCTGCTCGTATTGCTATGACTCGTCACATCAAGCGTGGTGGAAAGGTTTGGATCAACATTTTCCCAGACCGTCCACTAACCAAGAAGCCTGCTGAAACTCGTATGGGTTCCGGTAAGGGTTCACCTGAGTGGTGGGTAGCTAACGTCAAGCCAGGTCGAGTTATGTTCGAGCTTTCAGGTGTTACCGAGGAAGTTGCTCGTGAAGCAATGACTCGTGCAATCCACAAGCTTCCACTTAAGGCTCGCATTATCAAGCGCGAAGAAGGTGACGCATAATGTCGATCGGTTCAAAGAATCTAACTCCAGCTGACCTAGATGCAATCGAGGACTCAGTTTTGGTTGAAGAACTAAAGAAGGCTAAGGAAGAATTATTCAACCTTCGTTTTCAGTCAGCAACTGGCCAGCTAGAAAGCCACGGACGCATCAAGGCTGTTAAGCGCGATATCGCTCGCATCTACACAGTCATTCGTGAACGTGAACTAGGTATCCGCGCTGTTGTTGCAGCAGCTCCAGTCAAGAAGACTGCAAGCAAATCTAAGGCAACCGAAGCGGCTGCTGAAACTGAGGAGGCATAACCATGGCTGAAGTTGAAAATACTCTAGACCGCGGTGACCGCAAGTCACGTCGTGGCTATGTTGTTAGCGACAAGATGGACAAGACCATCGTTGTTGAGGTAGAAGACCGTGTAAAGCACCCGCTTTACGGCAAGGTTATTCGCCGCACCACCAAGATCAAGGCTCACGATGAGGCAAACACTGCTGGCATCGGCGACCTAGTCATCATTCACGAGACCCGTCCACTTTCTGCAACTAAGCGCTGGCGCTTAGTTGAGATCGTTGAGAAGGCTAAGTAGGAGATAGAAAATGCTTCAACAAGAATCCAGAATGAAGGTTGCCGACAACACCGGTGCGAAAGAACTTCTAGCTATCCGTATCTTGGGTGGTTCAGGACGTCGTTACGCAAGCCTAGGTGATGTGGTCGTTGCAACTGTGAAGGACGCAATCCCAGGTGGAAGCGTTAAGAAGGGTGACGTTGTTAAGGCTGTCATCGTTCGCACTAAGAAGGAAGTCCGTCGTCCAGACGGTTCATACATCAAGTTTGACGAGAACGCAGCTGTGATCATCAAGAAGGACGGCGAGCCTCAGGGAACCCGTATCTTTGGTCCAGTTGGTCGTGAGCTTCGCGACAAGAAGTTCATGAAGATTATCTCGTTAGCACCGGAGGTTATCTAATAATGGCAAGCATTAAAAAAGGCGACACAGTAATTCTTATTACTGGTAAGAGCGAAGCTCGTGGCGGCGACCGCGGCAAGACTGGAACTGTTTTGTCAGTTGACAAAGAGAAGAACCGCGTCATTGTTGAGGGTCTGAACCTAGTCAAGAAGCACGTTCGCGTAACTGAAAACGCTCGTGGTGTGAAGGATGGTGGCATCGTTACTGAGCCAGCTCCGATCCACATCTCAAACGTGGCTCTAGTTGACCCAACCACCAAGAAGGCAACTCGTCTAGGTGTGAAGGTTACAACCGAAACCAAGAATGGCAAGACGAAGACCATCCGTACTCGTATTGCTCGCAAGTCAGGTAAGGAAATCTAATGACTGACGTAAAAATCCAGCCGCGTCTAAAGACACGCTACAAGGCAGAAATCAAGGACGAGCTTCAGGCTAAGTTCGGTTTCAAGAACGTTCACCAGGTTCCTGGTCTTACCAAGATCGTTGTGAACATGGGTGTTGGTGAAGCATCTAAGGACGGCAAGCTAATTGAGTTCGCTATCAAGGATCTAACCGCTATCACTGGCCAGAAGCCTCAGGTAAACCTAGCTCGCAAGTCAATCGCGCAGTTCAAGCTTCGTGAAGGTCAGCCGATTGGTGCACACGTTACTCTTCGTGGCGACAGAATGTGGGAATTCCTAGACAGACTTCTAACTTTGTCTCTTCCACGTATCCGTGACTTCCGCGGTCTATCTGACAAGCAGTTCGATGGCAAGGGTAACTACACCTTCGGTCTAAACGAGCAGACAATGTTCCACGAAATCAGCCAGGACAACATCGACCGCCCACGCGGTATGGACATAACCTTGGTTACCACAGCTTCAAATGATGAAGAGGGCCGTGCACTTCTAACTGCACTGGGCTTCCCATTCAGAACTCCAGAGAACAACTAACTACTAATTGGATAGGTCTGATTACTCGTAAAGTTTTCAGAAACCGACAAAGAAGGAAACAAATCAAATGACAATGACAGACCCGGTAGCAGACTTTCTGACCCGGCTGCGCAATGCGAATTCAGCATTCCACGAGGAAATTAACCTTCCTTACTCGAAGCTGAAGGCTAACATCGCGGAGATCTTGAAGGCGGAAGGTTACATCGCTGCAATCAAGGTTTCTGACGCAGAGGTAGGCAAGACCCTAAACATTGAACTGAAGTACGGTCCTAACCGTGAGCGTTCAATCTCTGGTATCAAGCGTGTATCAAAGCCTGGCTTGCGTGTTTACGCGAAGTCAACTGAGATCCCTCGTGTTCTTGGTGGCCTAGGTATTGCAATCCTTTCAACATCTTCTGGCCTTCTAACCGATCGTCAGGCAACCCAGAAAGGAGTAGGCGGAGAAGTTATCGCCTACGTTTGGTAAGCCCACATGTCACGTATTGGAAAGATGCCAATTCCGGTTCCAGCTGGAGTTGAAGTAAAGATTGATGGACAGGTTGTTGAAGTAAAGGGCCCTAAGGGAACTCTCACTCACACCGTGCCGACCCCAATCACTATCGTTCTCGAAGATGGCAACATCATCGTCACCCGTCCAGATGACGAGCGTAACTCTCGCTCACTGCACGGTCTAACTAGAACTCTTATCTCTAACAACATCGAAGGTGTTACCAAGGGATTCACTAAGGGTCTAGAAATCGTTGGAACTGGTTACCGTGTGACCGTCAAGGGCTCAGCCGTTGAATTCGCACTTGGTTACTCTCACCCAATCTTGGTTGAGCCACCAGCTGGAATCACATTCCAGGTTGATGGAAACACCAAGATCACTGTTGTCGGAATCGACAAGCAGGCTGTTGGTGAAGTTGCAGCTAACCTACGTAAGCTTCGTAAGCCAGAGCCATACAAGGGCAAGGGTGTTCGTTACGCCGGCGAAGTAGTTCGTCGCAAGGCCGGAAAGTCAGGTAAGTAATCATGGGGCTAACTCCAAAGACTCGCGGTAAGAGCAAATCAGCCGCTCGTGGTCGTCGTCACCTACGTCTTCGTAAGAAGATCGAGGGAACAGCGAGCCGTCCTCGTCTAGTCGTGACACGTTCAGCTAGACACGTATTCGTCCAGATCGTTGATGACGCTAAGGGGCACACCCTAGTTTCAGCTTCAACCATGGAAGCAGATATGCGTAAGTCATCTGATGACAAGTCAACTAAGTCAAAGGCTGTTGGTCTGCTTCTAGCAGAGCGCGCTAAGGCTGCTGGAATTACCGAGGTTGTTTTTGACCGCGGTGGTAACAGATATGCAGGACGTGTAGCAGCTATTGCTGATGGTGCACGTGAAGGCGGTTTGGTTCTATGAGTCAAGAAAACAAGGAGCAAGAGTTGTCTACTGAAGCAACTGAAACCACTGCTGTGGTAGCTGAAAGTGCACCTGCGGAGACCAACGAGCGCGATGCTCGTCGTGGTTCACGTGAGCGCGCACCTCGAGGCGAGCGTCGCGAGCGCGAAGAGACCAAGAGCCCATTCCTAGAGCGCGTTGTTACTATCAACCGTGTCTCTAAGGTGGTCCAGGGAGGTCGTCGTTTCTCATTCACCGCTCTGGTTGTTGTCGGTGACGGCAACGGTATGGTCGGTGTTGGCTACGGTAAGGCTAAGGAAGTTCCAGCAGCTATCGCTAAGGGTGTTGAAGAAGCTAAGAAGTCTTTCTTCAGAGTTCCTCGCGTTGGTGGAACCATCCCTCACCCAGTTCAGGGTGAAGCAGCAGCTGGTGTAGTTCTTCTTCGTCCAGCAGCAGCTGGTACTGGTGTTATCGCCGGTGGCCCAGTTCGTGCAGTACTTGAGTGTGCTGGTGTTCACGATGTTCTTTCAAAGTCATTGGGATCATCAAACACCATCAACATCGTCCACGCCACAGTCGCAGCTTTGCGTCAGCTTGAAGAACCTTCAGCTGTTGCAGCTCGTCGTGGTCTAACGCTTGAAGAAGTTGCTCCTAAGGGCCTTCTTCGCGCACAAGAAGCAGCAAAGGCAGGTGCCTAATCATGGCCGCACGTCTAAAAGTTACCCAAGTTAAAAGTGGTGTTGGCAACAGCCAGCGTCAGCGCGACTCTCTTCGCACACTAGGTCTAAAGCGTATTGGCGACATCGTCGTCAAGGACGACAGCCTAGTAATGCGTGGGCTTGTTCGTGCAGTAGCACACCTAGTTAAGGTTGAGGAGATCAACTAATGACCGAAGAAAACAAGTCAGTCGAAGAGACTGTAGTCGCTGAGAAGAAGCCTGCTGCTAAGAAAACTGCAGCTAAGGCTCCTGTCGCTAAGCCTGCAGCTGTTCAAGAGAAGAGCAACCTCCTAAAGTTGCACCACCTACGTCCAGCTCCTGGATCGAAGAAAGACCGCACCCGTGTTGGTCGTGGTGAAGCTTCTAAGGGTAAGACTTCAGGTCGTGGTACCAAGGGTACTAAGGCTCGCTACCAGGTTCGTCCAGGCTTCGAAGGTGGTGGTGTTCGACTAGTAATGAGAACCCCTAAGCTTCGTGGTTTCAAGAACCCGTTCAGAGTTGAGTACCAGGTAGTCAACATTGAGACCCTAGTTGAGCTTTTCCCTCAGGGTGGCGAAGTGACCATTGCTTCTCTAGTTGCCAAGGGTGCTGTTCGCAAGAACGAGAAGGTCAAGGTTCTTGGCCAGGGCGAGACTACCGTTAAACTTGATGTCAAGGTTGACAAGGTCTCTGAGTCGGCAAAGGCAAAGATTCTTGCTGCCGGCGGCTCAGTTACCGAGTAATTACTTCTTAAGTATTAACTAGCCTCAGGAGGCGAAGAATGTTTAGTGCCATCATGCGTGCTTTCAGCACACCTGACCTGCGCAACAAACTGTTGTTCACACTTGCCATCGTTACCATCTACCGTTTGGGATCTTTCATTCCTGCGCCATTTGTTAACTACGGTGTGGTCAAGCAATGTCTTAATGCTGAAGGCGCTAGCGTCAACGGTATTTATGAATTGGTGAACCTCTTCTCAGGTGGAGCGCTACTTCAGCTATCTATCTTTGCTCTGGGCATCATGCCTTACATCACCGCTTCGATCATCACTCAGCTATTGCGTGTTGTTATTCCTCGCTTTGAAACTCTTTATAAAGAAGGTCAAGCAGGACAGGCCAAGCTAACTCAGTACACCCGCTACCTAACTATCGCCCTCGGTCTACTTCAGTCAACAACTTTGATTGCAGTTGCAAGACAGGGTGCACTGTTCGGTTCTAACTGTCCAGGTCAGGTATTCAGCGACGACTCATGGTGGGCTATCTCACTGATGGTTATCACCATGACTGCAGGTACCGGTGTAATCATGTGGCTAGCTGAGTTGGTCACTGAGCGCGGTGTCGGTAATGGTATGTCACTTTTGATTTTTGCTTCTATCGCAGCTCGCTTCCCTGCAAGCCTTGGTTCAATTGGCCAGACAAAGGGTATCGAGACACTTCTAGGTGTTATCGCGGTTGGTGTTGTAATCGTTCTTCTAGTTATTCTCGTTGAACAGTCTCAACGTCGAATTCCGGTCCAGTATGCAAAGCGTATGGTCGGTAAGCGTAGCTACGGCGGTCAGTCAACTTACCTTCCAATCAAGGTAAACATGGCTGGTGTTGTTCCGGTTATCTTCGCTTCAAGCCTTCTGTATCTACCTGGTCTAATTGCTCAGTTCAATGGCCCAGACAAGAGTGGCCAAATTGCTCCGTGGGTTATCTGGATCAACAACAACCTGACTCAGGGTGGCCAACCACTTTACATGGTCATGTATTTCCTTTTGATTGTGGCCTTCACTTATTTCTACGTTTCGATTACCTTCAATCCAGAAGAAGTATCAGAGAACATGAAGCAGTATGGTGGCTTTATCCCTGGTATCCGAGCAGGTCGACCAACTACAGAGTACCTAGAGTATGTTCTTTCTAGAATCACCCTCCCCGGTGCTCTCTACCTAGGACTCGTAGCACTTATCCCATTGGTGGCTTTGACACTGTTCAACGCAAACGCAGACTTCCCATTTGGTGGAACTTCAATCTTGATCATTGTCGGTGTTGGGCTTGAGACTGTGAAGCAGATCAGCGCTCAGATGCAGCAGCGTAACTACGAAGGTCTGCTGAAGTGAGTCGGTTTCTCTTGATCGGCCCCCCGGGTGCCGGCAAGGGAACGCAAGCCACGCTACTAGCTCAGGCATACGGTATCCCAGCTATTTCAACTGGAGATATTTTTAGAGCTAATGTCAAAGCTGAAACAGAACTGGGTGTTCTAGCCAAGGGCTTCATGGACCGTGGTGAATACGTTCCAGATTCACTAACCAATGACCTAGTTCGTGATCGCCTATCTCACGTAGATGCTCAACCAGGTTTCTTATTAGATGGATATCCAAGAACAAGAGATCAGGTTCTAGAACTTGATGACATTCTGGGTTCTGCTGGCAAAGCTCTTGATGCAGTAATTCTCCTGAAAGCAGATCCAGATGAATTGGTTCGCAGATTACTAAATCGTGCTCAAGAGCAGGGTAGAGCTGATGACACTGAAGATGTTATTCGTCACAGACAAAGCGTTTACCTAGAGCAAACAGCTCCACTGATTGAGTTATACAGTGCTCGTGGAATTGTTATTGAAATTGATGGTCTTGGCCAGGTTGGTGAAGTAACCGAGCGTATTCTCAACTCACTAACCGCTCTGGGCTTTAGCCCAGCAAACTAGGTTTCCTTTGGGTCGCGAGAAGATCACACTAAAAACTAACGCTGAGATTCTGCTCATGCGTGAAGCCGGTCTAATTACCGGAAGGGCTCTCGAGGCTGTCAGGAAGGCAATAGTTCCTGGCATTTCAACTCTGGAATTAGATGCCATTGCTGAAGCAACAATTCAATCTTTTGGAGCTAAGAGCAATTTCAAGTTAGTTGCTGGCTATCACCACACAATATGTGCAAGCATCAACGACGAAGTCGTTCATGGAATCCCTAGCAAAGACAGAATTCTGGCTGCCGGCGACATCATTTCTATCGACTGTGGCGCGATAACACCTGCTGGCTGGAATGGCGATGCTGCCTTTAGCTTTGTTGTTCCTGGTGGAGATGAGGCTCTTTCGGCTAAGCGTCAAGCACTAAGTGATGCCTGTGAAGCATCACTTTGGGCTGGAATTGCTGCCCTTGCAACTGCAACAAGGCTCAATGAGGTCGGTCGAGCTGTTGAGAAGAGTATTAGAAACTCGGGGAGATACGGGATACTGCAGGATTACATTGGCCACGGGGTTGGCAGGTCAATGCATGAAGATCCAGCTGTTTTCAACTACCAAACCAGAGATTTAGGGCCAGTTATTGAGCCTGGGCTAGTTATCGCAATTGAGCCGATGATCACGGCGGGGAGCGAAAAGGTTCGTATTTTGGCGGATGAATGGACTATTTCGACTAAAGATGGCTCTGATGGATCGCACTGGGAGCACACGGTAGCCCTTCATGCCGGTGGAATATGGGTCCTTACCGCTGAAGATGGCGGGGAAGCCGGTTTGGCTAAATATGGGGTAAAGCCGGTTCCAGTAAATCTTTAACTACCATTTCCTGGAGTTTTGTTCTAGTATTGAGTCTTGGTGTTTCGGCACGTAAAATCCCAATTTTTTACTTGGTATTTTCGCGTGCGTGTGGGACAGCAATTAGCAAAAGATAAGTGAGTTTATGGCCAGCAAAGACGGCGTCATCGAGATCGAGGGCACAGTTGTTGAAGCTCTTCCGAACGCGATGTTCAGAGTTGAGTTGACCAACGGGCACAAGGTCTTAGCGCACATCTCTGGAAAGATGCGACAGAACTACATTCGTATTCTTCCTGAGGATCGCGTGATTGTTGAGCTCAGCACCTACGACCTAAATCGTGGGCGCATCACTTACAGATATAAGTAAATCGGTTTCTAAAACCACGAACAGAAAAAAGAGACATGAAGGTTAATCCAAGCGTCAAGAAGATTTGTGACAAGTGCAAGGTCATTCGTCGCCACGGTCGCGTCATGGTCATCTGCGAGAACCCTCGCCACAAGCAGCGCCAGGGCTAAGCACACAGATTTGCAACACCTCGCTTCGGTGAGACACAACTAAATAAAAACAAGGCAGTGTTCAGGATTATTTATCTGGCACCTCTCGAGAAGGCGAGAGCTTGAATTCGTTCAAGACAACACTGCTGCAGACCTTCTAAACAACAGGAGAAATCCAATGGCACGTATTGCCGGAGTCGATATTCCACGCGACAAGCGCGTTGAAATCGCCCTAACCTACATCTATGGAATCGGCCGCACACGCAGTGTGAAAGTTCTAGCCGACACCAACATCGATAAGAACACCCGTGTAAAGGATCTAACTGACGACCAATTGGTTGCTATTCGTGATTACCTCGAAGGCAACTACAAAGTCGAAGGTGATCTTCGTCGCGATGTTGCAGCTGATATCCGCCGCAAGGTTGAGATTGGTTCATACCAGGGTATTCGTCACCGTAAGGGACTACCTGTTCATGGTCAGCGCACCAAAACTAACGCACGTACTCGTAAGGGTCCAAAGCGTACTGTGGCCGGTAAGAAGAAGGCGGCACGCAAGTAGCCCCCGGCTCTTCGCGTCGTATTAAGGATTTAGGAGAAAACTCATGGCAGCACCGAAGACTAAGGCAGCGGGTTCAGTTCGCAAGCCACGTCGTAAAGAAAAGAAGAACGTTACTCACGGACAGGCTCACATCAAGAGCACATTCAACAACACCATCGTGTCAATCACTGACGCAACCGGTGCTGTTATTTCTTGGTCATCATCAGGCGATGTTGGCTTCAAGGGTTCACGTAAGTCAACACCTTTCGCCGCGCAGATGGCAGCAGAAGCTGCAGCTCGTAAGGCTCAGGAACACGGTTTGAAGAAGGTAGATGTTTTCGTAAAGGGCCCAGGCTCTGGTCGCGAAACAGCTATTCGTTCACTACAAGCAGCAGGTCTAGAAGTTGGTTCAATTTCCGATGTGACCCCACAGGCTCACAACGGATGTCGTCCACCAAAGATCCGTCGTATCTAAGTTTTCATAAACCTATAACTGAATAACGCTGTTTAGTGGCCACTAAATAGCAAACCCCAACAAACGGGACATCAAATAGTGGATGCCCCCATGAAAGGAACCACAGTGCTAATTGCACAGCTACCAGTTCTGCACGAAGAAATCGACAGCAATTTCCCTAACCGCGCACGCTTCACTCTAGATCCACTAGAGCCAGGCTTCGGTTACACACTAGGAAATTCAATCCGTCGCACATTGCTTTCATCTATTCCAGGTGCTGCTGTTACCAGCATCAAGATCGAAGGTATCAGTCACGAATTCGGACCAATCAACGGTGTGAAGGAAGACGTTACCGAAGTTATCTTGAACGTCAAGGATCTAGTTGTTTCATCACACGCTGATGAGCCAGTAATCGTTCGCCTAAAGGCTGGCGTTGGTGAAGCTAAGGCTTCAGACATCGTTGCAGACGAGCGCGTAACCATTCACAACCCAGATCTAGTTATCGCAACTGTTAATAAGGGAACCCTTGACATGCAGTTGACCATCGAAGCTGGTCGTGGATATGTTCAGGCCTCTCAGAACCGTCAGCCAGACATGGCTAACAATGGCATCATCCCAGTTGACTCAATTTACTCTCCAGTATTGAAGGTCTCATACCGTGTTGAGGCAACTCGTGCGGGTGAGTTCACCAACTTCGACAAGCTAATTGTTGACATTGAGACCAAGCCTTCAATCACTCCTCGCGAAGCAGTTGCTTCTGCAGGAAAGACTTTGGTTAACCTATTCGGTCTAGCTGCAGCTCTTGATGAGAACGCAGAAGGTATTGACCTTCCTGCATCAGCTATTCCAGTTGATCTACCACCAGCACTTGCTAAGCCAATTGAAGAACTAGACCTAACTGTCCGTTCATACAACTGCCTAAAGCGCGAAGGCATCAACACTGTTAGCGAGCTAATCAACCTAACCGAAGACCAGCTGATGAACATCCGCAACTTCGGTTCAAAGTCAGTTGATGAAGTACGCGACAAGCTAACTTCAATGGGACTCCGTTTCCGTGATTCAGTTCCAGGTTTTGAAGCAGCATACTTCTCAGCCAACACCAGCTTTGACGAGGACGACCAGGACTAGTCCTGAGTCAAGAAACTAATAGGAGAAATAAATGCCACGCCCAACTAAGGGTCCACGCCTAGGTGGAGGTCCAGCACACGAGAGACTACTTCTCAACAACCTGGCCGCATCACTATTCACTCACAAGGCAGTGACCACCACTGAGACCAAGGCTAAGCGCGTTCAGCCAGTTGCCGAGAAACTAGTTTCACTTGCTAAGCGCGGTGACCTACACGCTCGTCGTCAGGTTATGGCCGCAATCACCGACAAGAACGTAGTGCACGAGTTGTTCACAACTGTTGCACCACTAGTTCAGGACCGTCCAGGTGGATACACCAGGATCACCAAGCTAGGTTTCCGTAAGGGCGACAACGCTCCTATGGCACTTATCGAACTAGTTCTTGAGCCAGTGAGCGCAAAGCCAGCTAGAACCAAGGCAAAGCTAACTAACGCTGTCAAGGCAACCGCAGCAGCAGTAGTTGCTGAAGAAGTTGTTGAGCACACCGAGTCAGAGACTGTTGTTGACGAGAACATCGTTGAAGAATCAGTTGTCGAAGCTCCGGTAGAAGCAGCAGCTGAAGTTGTTGAAGCACCTGCAGCTGAGGAAGCTTCAGCAGAAGAAGCGCCTGTTGCTGAAGAGGCACCTGCAGCTGAAGAGGCACCTGTTGTTGAGGACGCTCCGGTTGCTGAAGAAGCTCCGGCAGAAGAAGCAGCTGTTGCTGAAGCAGAGGCTGAAGCAGGCGACGCTCCTAAGGCTGACGAAGCTTAAGGTTTAGAGAATCTCATGAGACAAGCCGTTGACCAATTGGTCGACGGCTTGACTCGTTTAAGGATCGATCTTGCCTACGACGGAACAGATTTCAACGGTTGGGCTAAGCAACCAAAACTTAGAACAGTGCACGGCGAAGTAGTAAAGGTTTTATCTAAAATCTTTGGACCTTCGGATACTGATTTTGATCTAAGAGTCGCTGGTAGGACAGATGCTGGAGTTCACGCCGAGCACCAGGTAATCCACATCGATGTGACTCAGGCTCAACTGAAACGTCTTGGTAGGAGCATGGATCTTCGTTTGAAGATGAACTCACTGTTAGACCCAGATATTCGAGTAATCAAGGTTGAAACTGCTCCAGCTGACTTTCACGCCAGATACGCCGCTACCCATCGTCGCTACCGATACACCATCGCTGATGCGACCAGTGGCTGGAATCCACTTAGAGCCAGATTCAACCTCTGGCTGAAATATCCTCTCGATCTAGAGGCTATGCAGGAAGCCAGCAGAGAATTCATCGGATTGCATGATTTTGCTGCTTTTAGTAAGCCGAAGCCTAAAGCCACCACAATTAGGGAGCTTAGATCTATCAAGGTATCCAGAAACAAGGCTTTGGGGAATGTCATTGAGATTGAGCTCATGGCTGATGCCTTTGCCCACAATATGGTCAGATCCATCGTTGGGGCTCTAATCAAGGTGGGAGCAGGCCGAGCTACCGCTAAAGACCTCGAAAAAGCCCTGAAATCCAAGTCCAGAGCACATCCATACAAGGTTGTCACTCCTGAGGGTCTAAGCCTGATTGAGGTTGGTTACCCGCCCAAGAGCGAGTATGCCAAGCAGGTTGCTACCACTCAGCACACCAGGTCTTTGGATGATAATTAGCCAATATCTGCGGGTTGCATATGTGGTGATGTTCGGGCTAAACTTGACCCTTGGTGCCGTAAGCCATTTGGCTTAGCCCCTGTTGATGACTCTTAGATTCATCGCCAATCCGATATAAGAAATAGAAGGCAATCTAGCGTGCGTACTTATTCACCGAAGGCTCATGAGCTTCAGAACGACTGGCTCGTAATCGACGCCACTGACGTAGTTCTTGGCCGTCTAGCCGCAACTGCTGCTGCACTACTGCGCGGCAAGCACAAGCCAACCTTTGCTCCTCATATGGACAACGGTGACTTCGTAGTCATCATCAATGCTGAGAAGGTTGCACTTACCGGATCAAAGCTTCAGAAGAAGAATGCTTACCGTCACTCTGGTTACCCAGGTGGTCTAACTGCAACTACTTATGCTGAACTTCTAGAGAAGTCACCGGAGAAGGCAGTTGAGAAGGCAATACGCGGAATGCTTCCTAAGAACACTCTTGGTCGCGACCAGCTTGCAAAACTTAAGGTTTACCGTGGTGCAGAGCACCCTCACGTAGCACAGGCTCCAAAGCCATACACAATCGGTCAGGTAGCGCAGTAAGCGCTTAGAGGAAAAGAAGACTAATGCCAACTAAGAAAGTCGCTGAAGCTGTTGAAGCTGTAGAAGCTGCGCCATCATCTTTCACCACTGAGACTCCTGCTGCTAAGGAAACTAAGGCAGCTAAGTCACGTGGTCCACTAACCGTTCCAGGTGCAGGTCTTGGCCGTCGTAAGGAAGCGATCGCTCGTGTTCGCATCAAGCCAGGGACCGGTGTCATCAAGGTAAACGGTCGTGACCTTGCAGAATACTTCCCAAACAAGTTGCACCAGCAGCTAATCACAGACCCTTTTAAGGTTCTAGGTCTTCAGGATTCATACGACGTTGTTGCACGTATCCAGGGTGGTGGAGTCGCTGGTCAGGCTGGTGCTCTTCGTCTAGGTATCGCACGTTCTCTAAACGAGATCGACCGCGAGAACAACCGTCCAGCTTTGAAGAAGGCAGGCTTTCTATCTCGTGACGCACGTGTCATCGAGCGCAAGAAGGCTGGTCTTAAGAAGGCTCGTAAGGCTTCTCAGTTCTCAAAGCGTTAAGTCGCTTCGAGCTACTGCTCGGCTAATCTAAAACCATGGCCCGCCTATTTGGTACCGATGGTGTTCGCGGTGTTGCTAATCGCGATCTCACTGTTTCCCTCACTCTTAAATTGGCGCAAGCTGCTGCCAAAGTCCTAGGTGAAACTGCACGCAATGAAGGTCGCAGACCAATCGCAATCATTGGTAGAGACCCACGCATCTCAGGCGAGTATTTAGCATCCGCTGTTGCAGCAGGTTTAGCTTCTTCAGGTGTTGATGTCTTTGATGCCGGAGTTGTGCCAACCCCTGCAACAGCTTTCTTGACTGCAGATTTCTCTGCGGATTTCGGTGTGATGATTTCTGCATCACATAACCCAGCACCTGATAACGGGATCAAGTTCTTTGCTGCCGGTGGTCACAAACTTGCTGATGAAATTGAAGACCAAATTGAAGCAGCGATGCAATCAGAACTACTTGCACCTATCGGCGGTGGAGTTGGTAGAGTGCAAAGATTTGCTGATGCTGAAGACAGATATCTAGTTCACCTTCTAGGTGCTATTCCTAATTCACTTGAAGGTCTAAAGGTTGTTATTGACTGTGCTCACGGTGCTGCTTCAGCTATTTCACCGCAGGCATTTGCCGACGCGGGTGCAAAAGTAATTGTTATTGGCAATGACCCTGATGGTCTAAACATCAACTCTGGTTATGGTTCAACACACATGAGTGCACTGCAGTCAGCCGTGCTTGAGAACGACGCAGACATGGGCTTTGCACACGATGGTGATGCAGATCGTTGTCTAGCAGTTGATCACACTGGAGCAATAGTTGACGGTGATCAGTTGATGGCGATTCTTGCTCTCTCAGCAAAAGCTAATGGGACTCTCGCCAGAAATACTTTGGTTGCAACAGTGATGAGTAACCTGGGTCTTCGCATCGCCATGAAGGATGCTGGCATCACAATGCTTGAAACTAAAGTTGGCGACCGCTACGTTCTAGAACAAATTCGTGAAGGTGGATACACCCTAGGCGGCGAGCAATCAGGTCACATTATCTTTAGCCGTTATGCCACAACTGGAGACGGCATTCTCACTGCTCTAATGATCGCCGCTGAATCAAAGGCAACAGGCAAGAAGCTCTCAGAACTTGCTGCTCAAATGAAGATCTACCCACAGGTACTTATCAACGTCAGAGGTGTTGACCTGAGCAGAGTTGAATCAGATGCCGGCTTACAAGAAGTGGTTAGAGAAGCAGAGGCAGAGCTGGGAAGCACTGGAAGAGTATTACTTAGAGCCTCAGGTACTGAACCTCTAATCCGCGTAATGGTTGAGGCCGCAGATCAAGGAACAGCACATTCTTGGGCAGACCGTATTGCACGTGTAGTTGAGAAGAACCTAGCTCTTTAGCTTTTGCTTAGAGTTTCCTGAGTAATGGTGGATTAGCTAAATCCCCACCCTTGTGCTCGCTAGTCTAGAAATACCGAACCATCTATGAAGGAGAAGTCATGAAGAAACTTACCATCGCTCTTGTTGCTGCAGCATTGCTGCTTGCGCCAGTTGCAACCGCTAACGCAGCCCCGAAGGGTGGTTCAGATAGAGCTAAGTGCACCGTTGCTGATGTGAGAACTCAGAACACATTGGATGCAGCTGCTAAGGCTGCCAAGAAGGCTGAACAAGCCGCTAAGCGCGAAGCCGCAAAGCTAAGCGGACAGAAGAAGAAGGCCGAGTCAGAACTAAAGAAGGCAAAGGAAGGCAAAGCTAAGAGGGTTAAGACCTTGGCTGAGTTGAATGCCCAGCTAGTCAAACTGAACGCAAAAATCGCCGCTTGGACCGCAAAGATTGAAACCGCTACAGGCGCTGAACTAGCCGATGCTCAAGAAGATCTAGCTGAAGCACAGGTTCGCCTAACCAAGCTAAACGCATCAATTGAGAAGGCAACGGCGGATGCTGCCGCCGCGACTACAACTGTTGAAACAGTCACCACAACTGTTACCGAAGTTGCTGCAGAGATCGAAGAAGTTGAAGATGAAGCTGCTGAAGCTGCCGAAGAAGCAGCCAAAAAGGCAGCCGAACTTACCAAAGAAAAGGGTAAGTGCAAGAGATAGTTTCAAAAAGTGAAAGAGGCCTCGGGAAACCGGGGTCTCTTTATTTAACTCTGTGAATCAAATTTTTCTGAGTAAGACTTTTTCAACTCGGTGTTTCACACCTTTTTGTAATACTAGTGTGGCTCTGGACTTAGTTGAGATGATGTTTTCCAGCAAGTTCGGCAAGTTGATTGTTCGCCAGATTTCTTTGGCTCTATCAAGAGCATCTTCCATAGGCATCTCCGCGTATTTGTGGAAATAGGATTCTGGGTTCCTAAAAGCTGATTCACGAAGTTGCTTGAATCGATCTAGGTACCAGGATTCAATCTCATCTGTTGGGGCATCGACATAGATCTGGAAATCAAAGTAATCACTTAGAGCAACTTCTTGTCCAATAGCTGGTGGCTGCAGAACATTTAATCCTTCAACAATCACAACATCAGGGGAATTAACAACTAATTCAGATCCTGGCACTATGTCATAGGTCAGGTGTGAGTAAACCGGTGCTCTTACTTCTTCTTTACCCGATTTGATGTCAGCTACAAATTTCAGCAGTGCAAGTCGGTCATAGGATTCTGGGAAACCCTTTTTAGCCATCAGACCTTTTTCTTCAAGGACACTGTTTGGGTATAGGAAACCATCGGTTGTTACAAGGGAAACTCTTGGCGTGGTTGGCCATCTACTTAGTAGCTCTTTGAGCAATCTGGAAACTGTTGATTTACCAACAGCAACTGATCCTGCAACTCCGATGATGAAAGGGGTTCGCTTTGCTGTTCCGTTGAGGAAATCTCCAGAGGCTTGATGGAGCTGCTGAGTGTTGGTCACGTAGAGGTTCAGTAGTTGGGAGAGCGGTAGGTAGATATCAGCAACCTCAGCTAAGTCAAGGAAGTCACCTAAACCGCGGATGTTCTCAACCTCTGCTTCAGTTAGAGGAGTGTCATTACTCTTGGCGAGTTCTGCCCATTCGCTTCTTGAAATCTCAATAAAGGGAGAAAGAGCCTGATTCTCTATAGGGTTTAGCCCTGTCGGCTCAGCGTTCACAATGTCATTCTGCCTTAAACTAGGGGTATGTGTGGAATCGTGGGCTATGTTGGGCCAAAATCAACTGTTGAGGTTCTACTCGGTGGCCTAAAGAGACTCGAATACCGTGGCTACGACAGCGCTGGAGTTTCTGTAATTACTAAAACTGGTGCTCTTGAAACCAGAAAGCGCTCAGGAAAGCTCTCAGTCCTAGTTGAAGACATCGATAAGAACCCTCTGGGAGCAGCCAACATCGGCATCGGCCACACCAGATGGGCCACCCACGGAGCTCCGACAGATGGCAATGCTCACCCTCACCTAGGTGGAGCTAGCCAGAAACTGAGCCTGATTCACAACGGCATCATTGAAAACTTTGCTGAGTTGAAATCTGAACTTTTAGAAGTAGGTGTTACCTTCGCCAGCGAGACCGATACCGAAGTTGCGGCTCACCTAATTGCCGCCGAATACGATGCCTCAGGCGATCTAGTCGATGCATTCCGTAAAGTGGTTCGTCGCCTACACGGAGCTTTCACCATTCTTGCAGTCCACGAAGACCAGCCAGGAATCGTGGTTGCCGCTAGAAGAAACTCACCGCTAGTTATTGGTTTAGGTGAGGGAGAGAACTTCCTTGGCTCTGACGTTGCTGCTTTTGTTGAGCACACCAACAGGGCCATCTCGGTTGGACAGGATGAGATTGTCATTCTAAGAAGTGACCGAGTTGAACTAGAGGACTTTTCAGGTAGCAGGGTAACCCACCCTGAGTTCCAGATTGATTGGGATGCCAGTGCTGCCTCTAAGGGTGGTTGGTCATCTTTCATGGCTAAGGAAATTTCTGATCAGCCTCAGGCAGTTGGTGACACCCTGATGGGTAGAGTCTCATCTAATGGCTCTGTTCACCTGAATGAACTAGCTCCACTAGGTGCTGCGCTTGGCTCTGTCGACAGAATCATCATGGTTGCCTGTGGAACTGCGGCCTATGCTTCTGAAGTTGGTAAGTATGCAATTGAAGCTTGGTCACGAATCCCAGTAAGCGTTGAACTCTCTCATGAATTCAGATACCGTGATCCAATTCTGACCAGCAACACTTTGGTCGTTGCAGTTAGCCAATCTGGTGAAACCATGGACACTCTGATGGCAACTCGTTATGCCAAAGAAGCAGGAGCTATGGTCCTGAGTATTTGTAATACTCAGGGAGCTACTCTGGCTCGCGAAGCAGATGCTGTTCTTTATACTCATGCCGGCCCGGAGGTGGCAGTTGCATCTACTAAAGCTTTCACAGCGCAGATCACCAGCATCTATCTGCTAGCTCTTCATCTAGCAGCTGTTCGCTCAACTCACTCAAAGAGTGAACTACAAGAAATTGGTAGAGAACTTCTAAAGCTGCCAGGACAGATTGCGGAAGTGCTAACTGGCTTAGACCCAATTAGAGAACTAGCTAGAAGTTACAAGGACGCTAAGACTGTTTTGTTCTTGGGTAGAAATGTTGGCTTCCCAATTGCACTTGAAGGTGCACTAAAACTAAAAGAGCTTGCATACATTCACTCAGAGGGTTTTGCAGCTGGAGAACTAAAGCATGGGCCTATCGCTCTCATTGAACAGGGACAGCCGGTTATAGTCATTGTTCCTAGCGTCAATGACTCAGATTCACTGCATGCCAAGGTAGTTAGCAACATTCAGGAAATCC
Source organism: Actinomycetota bacterium (assembly GCA_041165845.1). Classification (GTDB taxonomy): domain Bacteria; phylum Actinomycetota; class Actinomycetes; order Actinomycetales; family Microbacteriaceae; genus Rhodoluna. Next base: position 39,029 of record JBEAMR010000046.1, read on the forward strand.
TAGCTCGAGGAGCAAAGGTTATAGCTATTGCTGAAGATGGAGATACTGCAGTTAGTCAAGTAACAGATCAGGTTTGTTTTGTTCCTGCAGTTCACAAGATGTTAGCTCCAATCCTGACTGTTATTCCACTTCAGGTATTTGCAATGGAACTCTCTGCAGCTAAGGGTTTAGATGTTGATCAACCTCGTAACCTCGCTAAGTCTGTGACGGTTGAATAACCATGATCGTAGGCATCGGCGTTGACCTAGTTGATCTTGAGAGATTCGAGAGCAAACTAACAAACACTCCTGCCCTAGTTGAACGCATCTTCACAGAAACTGAGCGAGGTGCGGCCAACCAGTCACTTGCTGGATACTGGGCTGCTAAAGAAGCTGTCATCAAAGCACTAGGTAATCCAGTTGGTTTGAGTTGGCACGATGTCGCCGTTCAAAAAGATGAGCTTGGTAAACCTCATCTAAACATCTCAGGGGAGACAGCAGTGAGAGCTAGTTCTATGGGGATTAGTAAATGGCATCTTTCAATTAGCCACGATGGTGGTATGGCATGTGCAATGGTAGTTGCAGAGGCGGGTGCTTGATGAGAAAACTAACCATTGACCTAAACGCTGTGGCTGAAAACCTTGGCACCATAAGAACATTGGTCGGGCCAACTGTAAAGGTTATGGGTGTTGTCAAAGCTGATGCTTATGGGCACGGGATGATTCAGGTAGCTAAGAAGTTAGAAGCAGAGGGAATTGATTTCCTAGGGACAGCAGATTTAACTGAAGCGCTAACTCTTCGTGCCGTTGGAATCAGATCTAGAATTCTGGCTTGGATACATGACCCAGAAGATGACTTCGTTGCCTCAGTAAACCACGGGATTGATTTGGCAGTATCTTCTAACGATCAACTGTTCAGAATTCAGAAAGCTGCCAAGGCAACAGGCAAGTCAGCAAGAATTCATATCAAGGTTGACACCGGTCTTGGACGTAACGGTGTGACCCTGTCTGAACTTGAGGATCTTCTAAGGCACATCAAGGTTGCTGTCAGTGAAGGAACTGTGATCACCTCAGGTATTTTCAGTCACCTTTCTTCAACTGGCCCAAGAGAAGACTTAGAACAGATTGCTCGATTTGAAGATGCACTGGCATTGACGACTGAGCATGGTTTTGAGTTTGAGGTTAGACACCTAACTGCTAGCGATGGAACTTTGAGTTACCCCCAGGCAAGATATGACATGGTGCGCTGTGGGATTGCTCTATACGGTCTATCGCCTTTTAGTGATAACAAGGGTAAAGAGTTTGGACTCAAGCCAGTGATGTGTGCTGAAGCTAAGGTTGTTCAGACTAAGCGAGTGCCTTCAGGTAGTGGGGTCTCTTACGGGTATCTGTACCACACGACAAGGGAAACCACTTTGGCACTCGTGCCAGTTGGCTATGCAGAAGGCTTACCTCGTAATGCAACTGGTAAAGCTGAAGTTTGTATCAATGGAAAGAGGTATCCAATCCTCTCTCGAATTGCAATGGATCAGTTTGTCGTTGATGTTGGCGATGCATCGGTTAGCCCAGGCGATCGCGTTGTTATCTTTGGTGACTGTGGTCCTAGTGCTGATGATCTTGCTAATGCTGCTGACACCATCAACTATGAGATTGTCACTCGAATAGGTTCGAGGCTAAACAGGGTCTATCTAGGCTCTGTTGAGGGTAGTCAGAATTGACCGAGAGCTCTTTGCTCTTCAAGTCTGTAATCAACACACCTGAGGAGATGGTTGCCCTAGGCGAGCGTGTATCCAAGGTGCTTGCTGCAGGAGATCTAGTATTACTAATTGGTCCATTGGGTGCAGGTAAAACAACTTTCACCAGAGGTGTTGGTCACGGCCTTCAGGTAGTAGGTAACGTTTCAAGCCCAACCTTCGTAATAGCAAGAACACATAAGCGCGAAGACAATCAACCTCCATTGGTCCACGTAGATGCATACCGTCTAGGTTCGCCAAGTGAACTAGATGATTTAGACATTCCATTCACTAGTTCAATAGTTTTAGTTGAGTGGGGTAAAGGTCTGACCGAAGGTATTGCAGATAACTGGCTAGAGATTGAAATCGGTAGAGATCACACCGGTGAAACTGAAGATAGAACAGTTGAGATAACTGGTTACGGTCCTCGTTGGCAGCAGGTGACACTGTGAGTGAACATTTGGTTTCAGTGAAACAAGAATATGTTTTAGCAATCGATACTTCAGCTGGAACAACAGTTGCTGTATTGAGTTTGGGCGAAGTCCTTGCTGAACTGAACTATCTAGAGCCCATGACTCATTCTGAGCGCATTGGTAGTGCAATTGAAGAAGTCCTAGCGAAGGCAAAGGTTTCTCCTAGCAATATCTCACAAGTGGTAGTTGGACGAGGACCTGGTCCATACACCGGCCTTAGGGTCGGTTTAGCTGCCGCTAAATTCTTTGCTTTCGGAGCTAGTGCTGAACTTCTTGGTATCTGCAGCTTGGATGCTATTGCATATAGCTATTACCAACAGAACCCGAATCAGAACGTTCCAGTTCTGGTAACTACCGATGCTAGAAGACAAGAAGTCTTCTGGGCGCTATACAACGGGATCGACAAGGGTGTCCCGATAAGAGTTGAAGGACCAAGCGTTAACAAGCCTGCATATCTGAAAGAGCTTTTAACGGGACAAGAACACACTGTTACAGATTTGCCAATAACTGCTTCATCTCTAGGCCAAGTTGCACACTTCCAATCACTCACCGACCTTGGTGCTTCTAGAGACTCTTCACCTATCTACCTTCGTGAACCAGATGCCACACCTAGTAAGGCTAAGAGGGTGAGTGGGTAGTGGAACATCTAATTAGAGAAGCACATGCAAGCGATCTAGATGCCATCATGGCGATTGAGAACGAGTGCTTTGCAACTGATGCTTGGTCTCTGGAAGTGATGCTCTCAGAGCTAGAAGCACCACATACCTATTACCTAGTTGCTGAGGTTGAAGACAAGGTTGTTGGTTATGCAGGTCTTAGCCAGTTAGTTGGAGCAACCCAAGCTGACATTCAAACCATCGCTGTGAGACCTAACCAACGGGGCTCAGGTCTAGGTAGAGCTTTGATGCAGGAACTAACCAAAGAAGCAACTAGACGCGGAGCTAAGGAGGTATTTCTAGAGGTTAGAGCCGATAACACCATTGCTCAGAAACTATACAAAATGTTTGGGTTCAAACAGATTGGTCTTCGTAAGAAGTATTACCAACCAGATGGTGTTGATGCCTTTGTAATGAAGACATCACTTCTTCGAGACGAAGTTTCTGAACCACTTGTCCTTGGTATTGAAACATCCTGTGATGAAACAGGTATTGGAATTGTTCGGGGCAACACTCTTTTGGCGAATGTAATTTCTTCAAGCATGGATCAGCACGCAAGATTCGGTGGGGTGGTCCCGGAAGTTGCCGCCAGAGCTCACCTAGAGGCGCTAACCCCTGCTTTAGAGCAAGCGCTAAGGGAAGCCAAAGTAACACTGGATGAGATTGATGCTATTGCTGTTACCAACGGTCCTGGGTTAGCTGGAGCACTAATGGTTGGAGTCGGTGCTGCTAAAGCACTAGCTGTTTCAACCGGTAAACCGATTTATGCAGTGAATCACCTGGTGGGTCACATCGCAGCAGATATCTTAGATCAGGGGAAGTTAGCTGTTCCAACTATTGCCCTGTTGGTCAGCGGTGGTCACACTTCCCTTCTTCTAGTGAGAGACATCATCAACGATGTTCACCTATTGGGAGAGACAATCGATGATGCTGCTGGTGAGGCGTTCGATAAGGTGGCCAGAGTTCTAGGGCTCTCGTATCCTGGTGGACCTGAAATTGATAGAGCAGCACTTGGTGGTAATCCAGCAGCCATTAGATTCCCTAGAGGGCTTACCCTGGCAAAGGATATGGCAGAACATCGTTATGACTTTAGTTTCTCTGGGCTGAAGACTGCAGTTGCCAGACATGTTGAGTTAGCCGAATCAAAGGGCGAGACATTATTGATCTCAGACGTTGCTGCAAGTTTTAGAGAAGCTGTCGTGGATGTTCTGATTAGAAAAGCAATCGCTGCCTGCGTTGATAACAACATTCCACGACTACTCCTTGGTGGTGGTGTTATCGCAAACGCGAGACTTCGTGAAGTTGCAATTGAGGCCTGCCAAGAGAATGACATCGAATTAAGAATTCCACCGCTATCTCTTTGCACTGACAACGGAGCAATGATTGCGGCCCTTGGATCTCAATTAGTTCAAGCAGGGTTTGCACCTAGTTCACTGGATTTCTCAGCTGATTCAACGCTTCTGGTAACTCAAATCCAGTCTTAGATTCTTAGCCGCCACACACCTCCAACACAGGGGACATTCAGGTTTGTTTGCTGAAGTAATGAAGTCCCCGAAATCGGGAAATGAAAAGGAGCAAGACATGGCTGATGCCAAAAACAAGAAAGACCAAGACATGGCTGATGCCAAAGACAAGAAAGACCAGGACATGGCTGATGCCAAAGACAAGTTCGACTACACAAAACTAAACACACTGGCTGTGGTTTCCCTAGCTAGCGCTATTTCACTATTTGGAGCACCAGCTGCAGTTCTAGCTGGTCACATCTCTCTAGCTCAACTCAAGGAGAGCAAGGAGAAGGGACGCTGGATGGCAATCACGGGTCTAGTCCTTGGTTACGTAGGCATCGCGCTTGCAGTGATCTTCACCATCTTGAACTTAGTGCTAAAGGCTAGACATGGCATGGGCTTTGATGAGGATCACATGTTCCAAAGAGAAATGTTTGAGCGTCGTCATGAGTTCTTCGATGACTTCAGACCAATGCCATTCCCAACTGACCCAATGCAGGGAAACAACTAGTCCAGCTAGTTCTAAAGCTAAGCCCCTCACCAAAGCTGACAGGTGAGGGGTTTTACTTTAACCCTTCAACCACCAAGACTCTGTGGGTAGTTCCAACTCGGGTGACGATAAGGGTTGCTGAGTTCGGACCCTTTGGGTCAAGTTCTCGCCGCAATTGTTCAGGAGTGATATCCGCTCCACGCTTTTTGATTTCTAATATTCCAATGCCACGTTCGCGAAGGTATGCCTTTAGCTTCTTTCGGTCGAAACTGAGGTTATCTAAGACTCGGTAAGACTTGAGCCAAGGCGAGATAAGTTCCTTACTTCCTGTGAGGTATGCAATCTCAGGAGCGAAGAGGTGTAGTTCGTTTGCTTCAGCTAGTTCGGCAACAAGGTGAGATCTAATCACGGAGTTATCCGGCTCAAATATGTATTCTGCAAGATCAGCAATTTGGGCATCAGTTCTTGCTCGGTTAGGACTTGTGATTTCATGCGAACCATCAGGAGTGAGAAGTAATGCAGCTCTAGCAACATCTGCTCTTCTTACCTGGTTGAAATAAAGACCTGCTTCAACCAGATCGCCGTTATCGGAAACCCAGACTGCTTCCGCTTCTGCGGGGATATCTTTGTGGTCGATGCCAGGACCTAGCTTTGCGATAGTCGGTTTGGTCTTTGCAATCTCAAGGACAAAGTCAAAGGATGGGGTTAGATCAGTCAGGTCAAAATTACGTTTAGTTGATTCTCTTGCTGGGCCATCTAGTTCTCTTCGTGCCGGGTCAATAAAGAAACCACCAAACTTAGTTAGATCTAGTTTGGTGACATCTGCTTGTTCAACTTTGACGTTAGTGAATTTGGCAAGGTTATAGGTAGCCATCGCGGCGGTAACCTCATCGAGTTCAAATGCAGAGACGTTTATGTCTAATGAAGCCATAGCCAATGACTCCGCACCAATACCGCAACCCAGATCAGCTACATCTGTCACTCCAGCACTTCTAAACCTACCTGCGTGGATGGCCGCAACTTTTAGTCGAGATGCTTGTTCTAAACCAGCTTCGGTAAAAAACATGGTGTTGGCAAAGTCTCCGAACTTAGCCTGAGCTCTTCGTCTGAGTTTGGCTTGGGAGAGGACATCGGTAACCAGTTCTGGACTATGACCGTGTTTTCTCAGTTTGCTAACCAGGGCTAAGACATCAGTTTTGCTATCTAGTTCGCCGACCTCAGCCAATAGTGCCTGCCCTTCAGGGCTAATTAGGCGGAGAAAGCTGGTGCGGTCCATGGCTCAACGCTAACAGCCAAGGATTAGCACTCTGGTTGCAAGAGTGCTAATCAGGAGATAAACTGAAAACTGCGCCTGAGACTAAATCAGCGCTTTCCCCCGTTTTCATACATAGAAGAGGTCAAACGTGTCGGTTTCAATTAAGCCGCTTGAAGATCGCATTGTTGTTCTGCCAGTTGAGGCAGAGCAGGTCACAGCATCAGGTCTGGTAATCCCAGATACCGCTAAAGAGAAGCCTCAGGAGGCTGAGGTTATTGCCGTAGGTCCAGGTCGCATCGACGACAACGGTAACCGCGTCCCACTGGATATCAAGGTTGGTGACCGCGTTATCTTCTCGAAGTATGGTGGCACTGAGCTTAAGTACAACGGTAAAGAGTACCTAGTACTTTCAGCCCGCGATGTTCTTGCAATCGTAGAGCGCTAGAGCGAATAGCACTTGCCCCGAGGTAACTCGGGGCTTTTGCATTTAATAGGCAATAGGATTTTAGGAACTAAGAATAAAGGTAGAGATTTGGCACATACAACCGATCACAGCGACGATGTCGTCGCTGTACCTTTACGGCACCCGCTGCGGTGGGTGTTCGGCATAATTGCCGCTCTTGTCCTCCTAAGTTTTATAGTCTCTGTCGCTACGGCTAAATCAATTCAGTACGAGCTTGTAGCGAAGTTCCTCTTCGACCACAGAATTCTTGAGGGAATGGTGGTCACCCTCTATGTGACGGTTATCTGTATGGCGTTTGGCACAATACTGGCAACTTTGCTTGCAATTATGAAGTTGAGCGAAAATCCAATTCAACGTTGGTTGGCAACAGGATTCATTGAGTTCTTCCGAGGAACCCCACTGCTTCTGCAAATAGTCTTCTGGGGATATCTGGGAATCATTTTCCCACAGTTGGTTTTGGGTGTTCCATATACCGACATCGTTTTTCTCAGCGGCGACACTAGTGATCTGATTCCCGCTCTGGTTGCTGGAATAATCGCTCTTTCGCTAAACGAAGCTGCTTACTCGGCTGAAATCGTGAGAGCTGGAATCTTGGCAGTTGACGGTGGTCAAGTTGAGGCTGCTAAGTCTTTAGGTATGTCATCTAGCTACACGATGCGCAAAGTGGTTCTTCCTCAAGCTATGCGTGTAATTATTCCGCCGATGGGCAATGAGTTCATCAGCATGCTAAAAAATACTTCGCTCCTACAGCTAATTGCAGTAGCCGAACTATACACAGCAGCCAGCACTATTTCATCGGCGAATCTAGCTCAGATTGAACTACTCATCGTTAGCGGTTTCTGGTACTTGGTGATGACCACTGTTCTTGGCTTCCCCCAGCGCTCACTCGAGAAGAGATATGGTCGTGGATTTGAAAGTGTTGGCGGTAGGGCAGCACCTAGAGCATTCAAGGTGGGTAGACGCTAATGGCCGAGTTGATGGTGGATGCTAGAAGTGTTCGTAAGTCCTATGGGTCAAACCAGGTGCTAAATGGAATCAGCTTGACTGTTGAGCAGGGCGAAGTACTTTGCATCATCGGCCCTTCTGGTTCAGGTAAATCAACTTTCTTGAGATGTCTAAATCACCTTGAGTCAATCAACGGCGGTCGCATCTACGTAAACGATGAACTGATGGGTTACCGTCAGGTGGGCAAAGTCCTGCATGAACTCAAGCCCAAGGACATTGCTAGACAGCGTCAGTCAATTGGTATGGTGTTCCAGAGATTCAATCTCTTCCCACACATGACTGCACTACAGAACGTTATTGAAGCACCGATTGGTGTTGCTGGGGTAAGTCCTGAAGATGCTAAGACGCTAGGACTTGAACTACTGGCTCAGGTAGGCCTTGCTGATAAGGCAGATCACTACCCAGCGCAGTTATCCGGTGGGCAACAGCAACGTGTGGCTATTGCAAGAGCTTTGGCAATGAAACCTAAACTGATGCTCTTTGATGAGCCGACCTCAGCTCTGGACCCAGAGCTTGTCGGTGATGTCTTAGATGTTATGAAGAACCTTGCCAAAGCTGGAATGACCATGATTGTGGTCACCCATGAGATGGGCTTTGCCCGTGAAGTTGCCGATAAAGTAGTATTCATCGACAAAGGGCTCATCGTGGAGCAAGGAACTCCGAAACAAGTCTTGGACAATCCACAAGAAGCTAGAACCAAGGCATTCCTAAATAAGGTCCTTTAGTTAACCAATCCAGAGAGTGAGATTCAAATGGCTATAAAGAAACTAGGTCTAGTGGCAGCGATGTCAGCTGGACTACTACTACTTGCAGGCTGTGCTGCCAGTGTTGATAACGGTGTTGACCAGTCAAAGGTTGACCAAGCAGCTCAGGCTCTTCTTCCTGCTGAGTATCTTGAGAATGGCATCGATGTTGCAAGCGACATCCCTTACGAGCCATTTGAGTTTGAAGACGAGAACGGTAACCTAACTGGTTTTGACGTAGAGCTCGGTGCTCTAATCGGTGAGAAACTAGGTACTGAACTTAGATTCAACGATGCAGTTTTCGACACCATCATTGCTTCTCTTGAAGCAGGTACCAACGACATCATCATCAGCTCAATGAGCGACACTATTGAGCGTCAGGCAAAGGTTGACTTTGTTGATTACAACGTCGGTGGTTCACAGATGCTAGTTCTTAAGGGAAACCCAGAGGGAATTGTTAACCCAGAGAGCCTCTGTGGTAAGACTGTGATCGTTCAGAACGGAACAATCCAGATTGATCTAGTTGCAGGAATGTCTGATGACTGTGTTGCGGCAGGTAACTCTGAAATCACCATCACCCAGCTTCCAGATGCTCCAAGCATGCAGAACGCCCTTCGCGCCAAGCAGGGAGATGCTGTAATGCTTGACTCTCTAGTTGCGCAGGATTCAGCAGCTAAGGCCGGCAACGGAGAATACTTCGAAGTTGTAACAGATCCTGAGAACCCTGTTTACGATGCAGGGTTGGTCGGTATTGCAATCCTGAAGAAGGACACAGAGCTTCGCGATGCAATCCAAGCAGCACTTCAGTCACTGATTGATGACGGACAGTATGCGACCCTTCTTGAGAAGTGGGGCATGTCCGCTAACGGTGTTAGCTCAGCAACAGTCAACGGAACAACTGAGTAATAGGTTCTAACTAAAAACGGGTCGAGGGTTTCCTCGGCCCGTTTTTTATTGTGGAGAAGATCAGCAGGCTGCCTGGAAACTATCTAGTCTCTGGATGTGAAGAAATTACACATTGTTCTTGGCTCAATTGCTCTAGTAACGGTTGGGGCTTATCTCTTCTCAACCAGTGAAGCAAAACCAATAGCCCCAGCACTGCGACTTGGAGTCCTAGTTTCTGATTCAGGACCTCTTTATTTTGCTGGTGAGTATCAGCGAGCAGCAACAAAGTTAGCGATAGCCGATCTGGCGAAGGCATCTGATCCCGTCAAAGTTACTGTGTCATTCCTGGACTTAGGGGACTCAGCAACAGAGTTCGACAATGCTAGACAGAAACTTGATGACTTTAGAGCTGATGTCCTTCTAGCTCCGATTGAGTCAAGCGCTGCAGTGCGGTTACTAAAGACCACCGGAGATCAACCTGTCTTAGCAACATCAGCAATTGCTGAGAAGATCGAGAACCAGTTGCCTGTGTTTCGATTAGCTCCAACGCAGTCTCAAGAGGTTATTGCGCTTGCTCAATACATTGTTGATTCAGAGGCTAAATCTGTTGCCATCGTTTTTAGTGATGATGAGTATGGAAAGACCACATTGCGCTCACTAGCCATGGCTTTTGCGCTTCGGGGGATGGGCAAGATTCAGGTGGTCCCGTTGAGTGAATACTCTCGAGTGATCAGAACTAAGCCTGATGCATTGGTGCTTGCAACTTTGGAACAATCGATTTCTTTCTTTGCTGAATATGCCAAGTTCCAAAACAAGCCAAAGCAGTTGTATTTAGTGCCGGGTAATCTGGCTAGCTACTCAACTTACCCTTGGGCTAACCAAGTGAAAGGAGTTCTGGGCTTGCTCTCTCAAACAGATGTTCCAGATAGTTTTAGAAACCGGTTAGCTAATGTAATGAAGAGACCTGCTGTCAAGACAACTACCAACCCGATAGTTACTCTTGCATTTCTGACCTATCGGGCGGTGATGATCTCTGGGGAATCTTTTGTGAAGGCTGGAAGTAACTTTACGCCAAGGCTGAGGACAGCTCTCTTGGAAAGTGCGAGTAACGGGGTTCGGAACTTTACTAGTCAGGGGATTGCTTACCGAGATAAGTATTCGGTCTACCAGTATTCGGCTAAGGGCAGTTATTCGGTGATCGGGGAATATGAGCCTAAACAATAGGGCTTAGGTCAGGGTAGAATTGGCCTATCGCCACTTTTGACAGGGTAAAAATGACTCAAAACGACCCATTTGGTTTTACTGGACTGACCTATGACGACGTTCTGCTCCTTCCGGGGCAGTCAGATATCGTCCCAAGCCAGGTAAGCACTAGGACACAGATCACTAAGCGTCTATCAATCAATATCCCGCTACTGTCCTCAGCCATGGACACTGTGACCGAGGCAAGACTTGCAATCGCCATTGCCCGCCAAGGTGGTCTTGGTGTTCTGCACCGAAACCTCTCTATTGAGCAGCAGGCTACACAGGTAGATCTAGTAAAGCGTTCAGAAGCTGGAATGATTACTCACCCGGTTACCACCCACCCTCTGGCAACACTTCAAGAAGTTGACCAGATCTGCGGAACCTTTAGAGTTTCGGGTCTTCCGGTAATTGATGAAGATGGAACTCTTCTGGGTATCGTCACTAACCGTGACATGAGATTTGTAAATGAAGTTCAGAAGTCAATCACTTTGGTGAAAGATGTAATGACTCCAATGCCCTTGGTAACAGCACAGGTTGGTGTCTCTCCAGAGAGTGCGATTGCAATCTTTGCTCAACACAGAATTGAAAAACTACCAATCGTTGATGGCTCTAACAAGCTTCGTGGGCTGATAACCATCAAGGACTTTGATAAGAGCGAAAAGTATCCATTAGCTAGCAAGGACTCTGCAGGAAGACTAATGGTAGCTGCAGCTGTTGGTGTTGGCGATCAGGGCTGGGAAAGAGCGATGGCTCTTGTTGATGCAGGTGTTGACATTCTTATTGTTGATACAGCTCATGGACACAACTCAGCAGTTTTGGATATGGTGGCAAAGTTAAAGGCAGAACCAGTAGCTAAGCACGTGGACGTTATTGGTGGAAACGTAGCCACCCGTGAGGGTGCTGCCGCTCTAGTTGCCGCAGGTGCTGACGGTGTCAAGGTTGGTGTTGGGCCAGGATCGATCTGTACTACTCGTGTTATCGCAGGTGTCGGTGTTCCACAGATAACCGCAGTTTATGAAGCTAGCTTGGCATGTAAGCCGGCAGGTGTCCCAGTAATTGCTGATGGTGGCTTGCAGTTCTCAGGAGATATCCCTAAGGCTCTAGTTGCAGGTGCTAATGCAGTAATGATTGGTTCACTACTTGCAGGTACTGATGAAGCACCGGGAGACATCACTTTCGTTGGCGGTAAGCAGTTCAAGACCTATCGAGGTATGGGCTCACTTGGAGCGATGCAGTCTAGAGGAGAAGCAAAGAGCTACTCTAAGGACCGTTACTTCCAGGACGATGTTCTGCGTGAAGACAAGCTAGTCCCTGAAGGTATCGAGGGAAGAGTTCCCTACAGAGGAACAGTTTCATCTGTTGCTCACCAGCTCATCGGTGGTCTTCGCGCTGCTATGGGTTATGTCGGTGCAGGAACTATCGAAGAATTACAAGCTAAGGGTAAGTTCGTAAGAATAACTCCTGCAGGTTTGAAAGAGTCTCACCCGCACGACATTCAGATGACTGTCGAAGCACCCAACTACAACAACCGCTAGGAGATTCCGTTGAGCGAAATAGAAATTGGCCGCGGTAAGCGTGGTAACCGAAGCTGGGCCTTCGATGACATTGCGGTAGTTCCATCTAGAAGAACTAGAGACCCTAGAGATGTCTCAACTGCTTGGAATATTGATGCATACAGCTTCGCTCTACCAGTGCTAGCTGCTCCAATGGACTCTGTTGTCTCTCCCGAGACCGCTATTGCTATTGGAAAGCTAGGTGGTCTAGGTGTTCTAGACCTAGAAGGTCTATGGACTAGATACGAAGACCCAACCAAGCAGCTAAAAGAGATTGCAGAACTAAGCGATGGTGAAGCAACTGCTGGTTTGCAGCGTATCTACTCAGAGCCAATCAAGCCTGAACTTATTCGTGACCGTCTAGCTCAGATTCGTAAGGCTGGAGTAACAGTTGCTGGTGCTCTTTCTCCTCAAAGAACCGCAGAGTTTGCCAAAGTTGTTACAGCCAGTGGTGTTGACCTGTTTGTGATCCGTGGCACTACAGTTTCTGCAGAACATGTGTCTAAGACACATGAGGCACTTAACCTCAAGCAATTCATCTACGAACTAGATGTTCCTGTAATTGTTGGTGGAGCCGCCACATACACAGCAGCACTTCACCTAATGAGAACCGGTGCTGCCGGTGTGCTTGTTGGTTTTGGTGGAGGACGTGCTTCAACTACTCGAAACGTTCTAGGTATTCACGCTCCGATGGCAACTGCTGTTGCCGATGTTGCTGGTGCACGACGTGATTATATGGATGAATCTGGTGGTCGCTACGTCCACGTTATTGCTGACGGCGGTTTGGGTTCTTCAGGAGATATCGTCAAAGCTATTGCGTGTGGTGCAGATGCCGTGATGCTTGGTTCTGTACTTGCTCGCGCAACTGAAGCTCCTGGTTCTGGTTGGCACTGGGGTGCAGAAGCATATAACCCAGAGCTTCCTAGAGGTGAAAGAGTCAAGGTTGGTAGCGTAGGTTCGCTAGAACAGATTCTTCAGGGACCTTCAAGTTCTGCTGATGGTAGAGCGAACCTAATGGGTGCACTTAGACGTGCCATGTCAACAACCGGTTACTCAGATCTAAAAGAGTTCCAGCGAGTTGACACCGTAGTTGCTCCATACAACTCCTAATCAATGCTGAAACTTGCACTGAGTATTAAGTGGCTTGGCGCACTGCTGCTATGCCTACTTCTGGCTGGAATATTTGCAGCTCTTGCTCAGTGGCAGGTAACAAGGTCCGTTATACCTAATGCAGATAACGATGGTTGGGATAAAGTCGAAGTTCTTGCTTTAGAAGAAATAGCCAAGGTGGGAGAGCCTTACACCTTCATTGAGATCTCTTATGACGGTAAAGAGAAAGTGCTTGCTGAAGTTCACGCTGAAATTTATTTGAGTTCATCTCAGGCTGTGTTGGTAGGTAACAGGATTCAGCTTGATGGTCGACAAGGTTACTGGCTAGTTGTTCCGGCCTCCACTACTTCGGGCAAAGTATTTGTTGCAGTTGGATTTGTTGAAGGTGAAGAGAACGCAAGAGATGTCTTGGAGAAGGTAAACCTGCCGATATTTACAACCGCAGGTTCTTCAGGTGCGTTATTAGGTGCTGAGGCACTCACCGGTCGATACATTCCGAGTGAAGCGCCTCAGGAATACAGCGATCCAAAGATGTTTGAATCGCTATCGGTAGCACAGTTGATTAACATTTGGTTCGCTCAAGATGAGAGCAAAGAATCTGATGTCTATACAGGCGTCTTGGCTCTGACTCATGAGAGCCAGTTCAGTTCAATCCCGAAGCTTGAACCAATAACCATTGGGGTCACTAGGTCCGATACTCAGATTAATTGGCTGAGCGCTTTCTATGCCATCGAGTGGACTGTCTTTGCCCTATTTGCGCTATTTATCTGGTGGCGACTGCTGTCCGATGCATACATCAAGCAGCAGAGTAAAATAGGGGAATGACCTCCCCAGCCCAAGCCAAATCGGCTATCACTTTCTACCGAGCCAGTTCACTAATTACCGGCATCTTTCTGCTGCTCGTAGTTGTTGAGATGGTGCTGAAGTATGCCTTTGGATACACCATCTGGTCTGGTGGTAACGCTGGTTTCTTAGGGCTAGTACCTAACCCGGTTGATGACACTGGCTTCCCTAATGAGGGTATCGATGTCTCCAAGACCTTGTTACAAATTCACGGTTTTCTCTACGTTGTTTACCTATTCGCAGACTTCAGAATCTGGAGGCTGGCTGAACTAACATTCACCGATTTCATTTTGATCGCACTCGGCGGAATCATTCCGCTCAGTTCCTTCTTTATCGAGCGTCACTACACAGTAAAGGTGAATGAAATCTTCGCTGCTAAGGCAGGTAAAGAGAATTAGTGAATCAACTACCCGCCCAGTTCTTGTTGTAGATTTTGGTGCTCAATACGCACAGCTAATCGCTAGACGTGTTCGTGAAGCTGGCGTCTATAGCGAGATTGTTCACCACAATGTGAGTGCGGCAGAGGTTAAGGCTAAGAATCCCTTGGCAATCATCCTCTCTGGTGGACCTTCGAGCGTTTATGAGCCGGGCTCACCTCAACTGGATAAGGGAATACTTGAACTAGGTGTTCCAGTACTAGGAATTTGTTATGGGTTCCAGGTTCTGGCCCAAGCTCTGGGGGGTCGTGTTGATAAGACTGGCTTGCGTGAGTATGGAGCAACAGATCTAAAGGTAACTGCAGAGGGAGAGATTCTTGCCGGTCAACCTGATGCTCAGATATGTTGGATGAGCCATGGTGACCAGGTCATGGTTGCCCCAGATGGCTTTGAAGTTCTAGCTAGCACTGCAACTACTCCGGTAGCAGCTTTTGCAAGCAGTGAGAAGAAGATTTATGGAGTGCAGTGGCACCCAGAGGTAAAGCATTCTCAGTTTGGTCAGAATGTTCTAGAGAACTTCCTGCACAACGCAGCTGGTATCCCGGCTGATTGGAATAGCGGCAATGTTATTGCTGACCAGGTAGCGAAGATCAAAGCTCAGGTAGGAGAAGACAGAGTTATCTGTGGTCTCTCCGGTGGTGTTGACTCTGCAGTTGCAGCAGCTCTTGTTCACAAGGCTGTGGGTGACCAGCTGGTTTGTATTTTCGTAAACCACGGTTTGATGCGCTCAGGTGAAGTTGAACAGGTTGAACGAGACTA
This sequence comes from Actinomycetota bacterium, assembly GCA_041165845.1. Taxonomy (GTDB): domain Bacteria; phylum Actinomycetota; class Actinomycetes; order Actinomycetales; family Microbacteriaceae; genus Rhodoluna. The sequence goes on from JBEAMR010000046.1 coordinate 54,161, forward strand.
TGTTGCTGCCACCGGTATTCGATTAGTGACAGTAGATGCAGAAGAGAAGTTCCTAACTGCTCTTGCCGGAGTAACTGATCCTGAGACCAAGCGCAAGATTATTGGGAGAGAGTTCATTCGTTCATTCGAAGATGCTCAGGCTCAACTGATTGCAGAGTCCAAGGCAGATAACCGTCCAATCAAGTTCCTAGTTCAGGGAACCCTATATCCAGATGTTGTTGAATCTGGTGGAGGAGTCACAGCAGGTATCAAGAGCCACCACAATGTTGGTGGATTACCTGATGACTTAGAGTTTGAACTTGTTGAACCTCTTAGAACCTTGTTCAAAGATGAGGTTAGAGCTATCGGTAAAGAACTGGGACTACCTCACGAGATTGTTGGTAGACAGCCATTCCCGGGCCCAGGTCTTGGTATTCGTATTGTTGGTGAGGTAACTAAGGAACGTCTAGATCTCCTTCGTCAGGCAGATGCCATTGTTCGTGCAGAACTAACCGCAGCTGGTCTTGATGGTGAAATCTGGCAGTGCCCAGTAGTGCTTCTAGCTGATGTTAGATCTGTTGGTGTGCAGGGCGATGGTAGGAGTTACGGCCACCCAATCGTGCTTAGACCTGTCTCAAGCGAAGATGCCATGACAGCTGACTGGTCAAGACTTCCCTATGACCTACTTGCTAAAATCTCCAACCGTATTACCAACGAAGTCTCGGGTGTCAACCGAGTGGTGCTAGATGTTACTAGTAAGCCACCTGGCACCATTGAGTGGGAATAAGAAACTAATGAGCGCACCTTTGGTTATCGCTCATCGAGGTGCTAGCGCATATCGACCAGAGAACACCCTAGAAGCTTTTGAATTAGGTATTCAACAAGGTGCCGATGGTATCGAATTCGATCTAGTGACAACCAAAGATCAAGAACTTGTAATTCGTCACGAGAACACCCTCAGAGAAACTACAAATGTTCAAAGAGTAGATAGTTTCACTAACAAAAGGCGTAACGGTGAATTACATAATTCACCAACTCTTGATTGGTTCTCAGAAGACTTCACGCTTTCCGAACTCAAGCAACTAAGAGCAGTTGAAAGACTTCCTGAGCAAAGACCGAGTAGTGCTGTCTTTGATAATCAGTTTGAGATTCCAACTTTTAGGGAAATACTCGGAGCAAACTTTCTTGCTAAGAAACTTTTGGTTGTTGAACTAAAAAGCGGCTCACATCTAAACCACCTCACTAAGACCATCGGGGAGTTAGCTGCAGAAGAGATCAAGGCCTCTTCTGCTGACTTCGAATACTTCATTGAGTCCTTTGATCTAGAAGTATTACTAGATGCTAGAAAGTATCTTTCAGATACCTCAGCCAACTACCTACTCGCTTTGGAAGAGACATCCGTGGAAGATGTTGACCTTCAGTACTTGTCTCAAAACTTCCAGGGTCTAACCATTTCCCTGGAGATGCTCTTTGCTGAAGATTGGGTAAGCAGGTGCCACGAGATTGGGCTTCAAGTTTGGGCCTACACAGCTAGGGCTGAAGAGGCCACCACCAGCATTGATGAGTATTACGAACGCATCATTGAGACTGGTGCGGACGCCATTTTTGCGGACCATCCAGACCTGCTTCGGCGTGTGCTGAGCGACCGAGGCTGAACTGTCCCCGGTGCAACCTAAGATGGCTAAGTTATGAACTACTTAGAACCCACTAACTCAGATGCTCTGCTGAAAGGGCTTAACCCTCAGCAGCGCGAGGCTGTCCTTTACCGAGGACCTGCTCTTCTGATTGTTGCTGGTGCAGGTTCAGGTAAGACTAGGGTGCTAACCCACCGAATTGCTCACTTATTGGGTAACAAAGAAGCGTGGCCCTCACAGATCCTGGCTATCACCTTTACTAATAAGGCAGCTAATGAAATGCGTGAGCGCATTAGACATCTGGTTGGCGATCCTGAGGGAATGTGGATCAGAACCTTCCACTCTGCCTGTTTGCAAATCCTTCGAAGAGAAGCCGAGCGCTTAGGGCACAACTCAAACTTCACTGTTTATGACACTGGTGATACTAGAGCTCTAATCAAGAGACTCATCAAAGCCGGTGGCTATGACATCGACAACCTAAAGCCACAGACCGTGGCAGCTGTTATCTCTAAAGCTAAGAACGAACTACAAACAGCAGAAGATTTTGCTTCAACTGTTGATTCGAAGAATCCGAAGTCAAACGCTATCGCTGAAATCTTCACAGCCTACGAACATGAGAAAAAGCGCAACAACGCTTTTGACTTTGATGACCTAATTGGTGAGACCGTCTTCCTACTAAGAGCATTCCCTGAGGTGGCCGCTAACTATCAGCGTAAATTCAGACACATCCTGGTTGATGAGTATCAAGACACCAACCATGCACAGTATTCACTTATCCGAGAACTAACTAAGCCAATCCCAGCTTCTCAAGCTCAACCAGATCCAAAAACTGGTGAACTACTAGGTCCAGCTTCACTAACCGTTGTCGGTGACAGCGACCAGTCAATCTATGCCTTCCGTGGAGCAGACATCAGAAACATCTCTGAGTTCAGCAAAGACTTTGCTGGAGCTCATACCATCTTGCTTGAGCAAAACTACCGCTCCACTCAGAACATTCTTTCTGCGGCTAACGCTGTCATAGCTAAGAACTTTGATCGCCCAGATAAGAACCTCTGGACTGATGCCGGTGCTGGTGAAAAGATCATCCAGTTCACAGCAGTTGATGAAAGACATGAAGCTGGTTTCATTGTTGACCAGATTCAAGAACACCACGGAGAAGGTATTGCCTATAGCCAAATGGCTATCCTCTACAGGACCAACGCACTAACCCCGAGCATTGAAGCTGAACTCAAGTCTCAAAGAGTTCCATATGCTGTCATCGGTGGTTTGAAGTTTTATGAGCGCAAAGAAATCAAGGATGCGCTTGCCTATCTGACTGCCATCTCTAACGGTAGGAACGATGAGGCAGTTAGAAGAGTCTTGAATGAGCCAGGTCGAGGCATTGGTGAGAAGACAGAACTAAAGATTGCTCATTTAGCTAGAGCCAACGAGATTAGTTTCAGAGAAGCACTTGGCTATTCTCAAGATCTCGGCCTTGGACCAAAACTTACTGAAGCTATCGCTAAGTTCTCTAAGTTGCTCAATGACTTGGAGGCAATGGCTCAGACAGCGAAGATCAGCGATGTCTTGATTGAGGCTTTGGTTCGCTCCGGCTATCGATACAACCTAGAGATGAGTAGAGATCCTCAGGATGAGGCGAGAGTTGAAAACCTTGACGCTTTAGTTGGACAGGTCGTTGAGTATCAACTGCGCAATCAAGAAGCAACGCTTGCTGATTACCTGGCTGAGATTACTCTGGCAGCAGCTGCCGATGAGATAGATGATGGCTCAGGTCAGGTTTCTCTAATGACCCTGCACACCGCCAAAGGTCTTGAGTATCCGGTTGTCTTTATCGCAGGTCTTGAGCAAGGGACATTGCCTCACATGCGCTCTTTCGAAGAAGTCGGTGGCTTGGCTGAGGAACGAAGACTGTTCTACGTCGGGATAACTAGAGCGATGAAGCAGTTGTATTTGACCTTGGCTCTGCAGAGAACTTTGTTTGGACAGATGAACTCAACTATGCCTTCGAACTTCCTGTTGGATATCCCAACCGAACTTGTTGATCAGCGTGGGGCTGAACGGGATAAACCGATGTATCAACCTAGATCTGTTGGTTCAGGTAACTATGATCGTCCTGTTCGGGAAAAGAAGGTTTGGAATAACGCCATCACCCAGGTAAGAAATAACGAGGGTCTGGTCTTGGCTGTTGGAGATAAGGTCAAGCACGATGATTTCGGTCTCGGGACTGTTCTAGCTACCACCGGTGAGGGTGCAAGACAGACTGCGGAAATTCGCTTTGAACGGGTGGGAACCAAACGATTAATGGTGCGAGTGGCACCTATCGAGAGGCTCTAAACTTATCTCTGGTGCACGTTTAGTGCCCATCTTTTCTGATTGGAATCATAAGTGGATTTATTTGAATACCAAGCCCGCGACCTTTTTGAAGCCTATGGCGTACCGGTCCTAAAGGGCATCGTTGCGGACACCCCAGAAGAAGTTGAGGCTGCTGCAGCTGCTATCGGTGGAACTGTTGTTGTGAAGGCTCAAGTCAAAGCAGGTGGCCGCGGTAAGGCTGGTGGAGTCAAGGTGGCTCACACTCCAGCTGATGCTAAGGCTGTCTCAGTTGACATCTTGAACCTAACCATCAAGGGTCACAAGGTGAACCGGGTGATGGTAGCTCAGGGAGCTGCAATCGATAAGGAGTTTTACTTCTCAGTATTGCTAGATAGAAGCAACAGAACTTTCCTATCTCTCTGCAGCGTTGAGGGCGGAATGGAGATTGAGCAGCTTGCCGAAGAACGTCCAGAAGCTCTTGCCAAGATTGCTATCGATGCAATCTCAGGTATTGATCAAGCTAAGGCTCTAGAGATTGCTAAAGCTGGTGGCTTTGACGATGAGATCGCAGCCAAGGTTGCGCCAGTATTTGTAAAGCTTTATGAAGTATTCGTAAAAGAAGATGCCACCCTAGTTGAAGTCAACCCACTTATCTTGAGTAAAGATGGAGAGATCATCGCTCTAGATGGCAAGGTAAGCCTCGATGACAATGCTGAGTTCAGACACGAACGTGAAAGTCTTGAACGTGATGAACTAGACCCGCTTGAGGCTAAGGCTAAAGAATCTGATCTGAACTACGTGAAGCTTGATGGTTCAGTTGGAATCATCGGTAACGGTGCTGGTTTGGTTATGTCTACACTTGACGTTGTGGCTTACGCCGGTGAGCGTCACGGAGGAGTAAAGCCAGCTAACTTCCTAGATATCGGTGGTGGTGCTTCAGCTGAAGTGATGGCTGCAGGCCTTGATGTTATTCTCGGCGACCCTCAGGTGAAAAGCGTTTTCGTAAACGTCTTCGGTGGTATTACTGCCTGTGATGCAGTCGCTAACGGAATTGTTGGAGCACTTGCCAAGCTAGGCTCAGCTGCTACTAAGCCACTAGTTGTTCGCCTAGACGGCAACAATGTTGTTGAAGGTAGAAAGATTTTGGCTGATGCCAATCACCCACTAGTCACAGTTGTTGACACCATGGACGAAGCAGCTGACAAGGCTGCAGAACTAGCTAACCGCTAAAGAGAGATTTAAGAATGTCAATTTTCCTAGATAAAAACAGCAAGATCATTGTTCAGGGTATGACTGGCTCTGAAGGTATGAAGCACACCAAGCGCATGCTTGCCGGTGGTTCAAACATCGTTGGTGGTGTTAACCCTCGTAAAGCTGGTGAGACCGTTGATGTTGACGGCACTTCACTTCCAGTGTTTGGTTCTGTTGCAGATGCAATGGCAACAACCGGTGCAAACGTCTCAGTAATCTTCGTTCCACCTGCATTCGCTAAGTCAGCTGTAATCGAAGCTATCGATGCAGAGATCGAATTAGCAGTAGTTATTACCGAAGGTATTCCAGTGCACGACAGCGCTTCATTCTGGGCATACAGCAACTCAAAGGGCAACAAGACCAGAATCATTGGCCCTAACTGTCCAGGTATCATCAGCCCAGGAAAATCTAACGCTGGTATTACCCCTTGGAACATCTCAGGAGCCGGTCCTATCGGTCTAGTTTCTAAGTCAGGAACTCTGACCTACCAGATGATGTTTGAGCTACGTGAAATTGGTATCTCAACTGCTATCGGTATCGGTGGAGACCCAATCATTGGCACCACTCACATCGACGCTCTAGCTGCTTTCGAAGCAGATCCTGAGACAAAGGCGATTGTTCTTATCGGTGAAATCGGTGGTGACTCTGAAGAGAAGGCTGCTGCCTATATCAAGGAGAACGTCACTAAGCCGGTAGTTGCCTATGTTGCAGGTTTCACTGCCCCTGAGGGTAAGACCATGGGTCACGCCGGTGCGATTGTTTCTGGATCGGCAGGAACTGCTCAGGCCAAGAAAGAAGCATTTGAGAAGGTTGGCGTGAAGGTGGGCAAAACACCTAGCGAAACTGCAGCACTAATGCGCGGTGTTATCGCTAGCCTGTAATTCATGCGAATCAGGGCGTTTGGACAAGGGGCACTAGAGGCCTCCTTCGTCATTGCCTTAGGTTTTGTTTCTGTCTTCCTGTTGAACATAACCATTTGGTTGGTTGAACAAACTCAAGGCTCAAACTTCACAACCGTTCTGCAGACCTCTTCGCTGATTTGGCTAAACGCTCACGGTGTTCCAATTCATTTTGCTGCCAGCAAGCTAGGTAGTGTCAGCGTTCCTGAATACTCTTTCGATCTAATCCCACTCGGTTTTAGCATCCTGATTGGTTGGGCTATCTATCGTGCTGGTCGAAGACTAAGTAGTGACCAACACCTTGGTGCTAGTTGGTTTGGCGCCATCACAAGTTACGCAGCTCTTGCTTTTGCTGTTACCGGTGTTGCAAGTTCTAAGAAGATCTTTGTTGAGGATTGGCAAGCAATCTTTATCCCAACTGCACTTTTTGCATTTCTGCTAATTCTTGGTTCAGTA
>JBEAMR010000047.1:0-7542 GCA_041165845.1 Actinomycetota bacterium
CTAAGGAACCTAGAGCAGCGACAAGAGCGCTCTTCTGCCTTATCAAGATTTTCTTACGAGCAGAGTTCACAACGCTCAGAGCATATTCATTTAGTTGTTCAGCATCTCTAATCGGTAGTTCTTTAGCTGCCAACTGACGAAGCAGATTGTGAAGCACCTCTGGAGTCTTTGAAATTATCTGTGCGAACCAATCTGGTTGCTTTAGTGAGGAGATCGACTGCGAAGCAGCATCGGCAATCACTACATAAGCAGGAGTTGCAAACATCTGCTGACAGATTAGTAAAACACCATCTTCAGTGAGACCTGATGGTGCCTGCAAGATAACTGCGAGAACTTCTTGTTCAAGTCTGGTATTTGGATCATTCAAGTTAGGCGCTGGGAATTCTGGTGCATCTTCAGGAAGCGGTGGCTCGCCAGGATCAATGTCCATTCCACGTCTAGCACCAGCAACTGCACTGCTTCTAAGCTTCGCTACCTCTGCAGAGAGCAGCCGGTTGATTTCATCGCTACCTAGTTGCACCTTGCCAGCAAGGATACGAACATACTCTTCTCTTGCTCCAAGATCTGCAATTTTGGTGAGCACGCTGACAGCAGCTGTCGCTGCAGATAATCTGCCTGGGTAAGAACTTAGGTCGTGACCTGCAATCTTTTGGTCTAAAGCGAACTCATAGATAGGTCGCTTAGCCTCAATCATCTGAAGCACTGCAGAATCGCCTCTGCTGATTCTTAGATCACAAGGGTCTAAACCTTCAGGGCCAACAGCAACGAAGGTGCTGGCAATGAATTTTCCTGAACTTTCGAAAGCTCGCATTGCCGCCTTCTGACCAGCGGCATCTGGGTCGAAGGTAAAGATAACTTGAGCGGGCGCATCACTTGAACCAAAGAGTTGGTTGATTCTTCTGATGTGATCATCACCAAATGCAGTTCCACAGGTAGCGACTGCTGTTGTGATGCCGGCTAGATGACAAGCCATGACATCTGTGTATCCTTCAACGACGACCACCTGACGCTTAGAAGCGATGTCCTTCTTGGCGAGGTCTAGTCCGTAGAGCACCTGTGACTTGTGATAAACCGGAGTCTCACCCGTGTTGATGTATTTAGCTAGTGGGTCATCTTCATAGATTTTTCTGGCACCAAAACCAATTACCGAGTTGGTAGCGTCCCTGATTGGCCAGACCAATCTGCCTCTGAACTTGTCGTAGCTCTTACCTTCTTTAGAGACAACAAGGTCAACCTTGACCAATTCCTCTTCAGTAAAACCCTGACCCTTTAGAGCATCCCCTAAACCGTTCCAACCTTTGGGCGCATAACCCAAACCAAAATGAACTGAGGCAGCTTGATCGAAGCTTCTCTGAGTTAGGAAATCTCTAGCAGCCTGAGCCTCAGGTGTGCCTAATTGTTGCTGGAAGTATTTGGCTGCCGCTTCGTTGGCTGCAAGAAGACGTGCTCTGTTTACACCCTCGTCGCGACCACTTCCTGCTTCGTAGGTGATTTGGTATGAAATCTTGGCAGCACACTTCTCAACTGCTTCGTAGAACGTGATGTTCTCTAGCTTCTGCAGGAACTTATAAACATCTCCTCCTTCGCCACAACCAAAGCAGTGATAAAAACCTTGATCAGGGCGAACGTTGAACGATGGTGACTTCTCGTCGTGGAAAGGACATAACCCCTTTAGTGAACCAACACTGGCACCTTTGAGTTGAACATACTCCCCAACGATGTCTGCGATGTTGGTGCGGTGCTTGATTGCCTCGATATCTCGAGGTGGGATTCTTCCAGCCATTAGAAGCTTCTTCGCTTTGAGCCGATTAGTCCGTTGTGGAGTTTGAGTGCAGCTGCGTCAGTGAACACAGCAATCTGATCAACTATCACGCGGTGCTTTTGAATTTCATCTTTGGCATTGGACCAAGCGATTCTTGAGAATGGGTCTAAGTATTCCCCGTTCGTAGCAAGTAGTTCGTTGGCTAGTTCAATTAGAAGCGCTCTTTGCCATTCGTAGTATGTCTGTCTGTCTCTTGCGGACATTAGGAAATATGAAACAAGACCCTTGAAGATTGCAATCTCAGCTTCAACCTCAGGTGGCACGACAACATCTGCTGCGTATCTCGCAAATGAAGAACCTGGATTACTTGCAAAGGTAGCTTCGGTTGTTCTAGAGACAAATGAGCCGATCACATTTGAAGTTAGGTTCTTGAGCTGTCCTGCTTGGATTGGTTCACCTTGCCAGCTGTTTAGCCAGAACTGATTGGCTTGCAATCTGTTCATCGCTGCAACAAGTTCGTGTCTAGGAATACGGTTACCGTTCCAACGTTCTATCTCAGTAACAATTGCATCTTCGTTAGCTTGAACATTCAGTTCTTCTAACTGGATGAAGCCCTCAACGATTGCATCTTCAAAGTCATGAACTGAGTATGCGACATCATCACTGAAATCCATGATCTGGGCTTCAAAGCACTTCAGACGATCAGGGGAACCTTCTCTAATCCAATTGAAGATAGGAACATCATCTTCGTAGACACCAAACTTGACTGACCTATCAGCACCGGTGTCATGCACTGCAAACTCTCTGGTCCAAGGATATTTACAACTTGCATCCAAGGTTGCTCTGGTTAGGTTCAAACCAAAAGATTGACCTTTTGAGTCGTAAACTTTCTGCTCAATACGGGTTATCAACCGAAGGGTTTGAGCATTACCCTCAAAGCCACCAAAGTCCTGTGACCATTCATTCAGTGCTTTTTCACCGTTGTGACCAAAAGGTGGATGACCTAAGTCGTGAGCAAGACATGCTGTATCGACAACATCAGGATCGATAGCGAATTCAACTGCCATCTCACGACCGACTTGAGCTACCTCTAGTGAGTGAGTGAGTCTGGTCCTAGCAAAATCTCCAGCTCCTGGGGCAAGGACTTGGGTCTTAGCACCAAGTCTTCTAAGTGCTGATGAGTGAGTAACACGAGCTCTATCTCTAGCAAATTCAGTTCTAGCGCTTCGGCTGGTGCCGCTCTCGGTAAGGAATCTTTCACGATCAAAGTCGCTGTATTCAGCCATGTCTGATCATCCTCCCGATACCGATAGTTCTGCTTCTAAGAGCACTTTACGCTGGTCTCCCTGAAGTTCTCTTGATTGCAACCAATTCTCCGGCAGAGCACAGACTTTAGCTCCTCCTAGACGGCCTCTAGGGCCTTCGGCTAGCTCGCCTGGGTAAGGAGCAGACCAGTCAATGGTTCCCAAGATGTCATCCATCTGCTGCAAAGATTCAACCTGAGCCAGAGACGCTCTGAACTCTCCACCAACCGGGTATCCCTTGAAATACCAAGCAACGTGCTTTCTAATATCTCGACATGCTCGTTCTTCTGATTCGAAGAATTCCACCAATAGCTCAGCATGCTTCTTGAAGGCCTCTGCTACCTGACCTAGGTTTGGCTGCACAGGGTCTATGGCAGCATCAGAGTTAGGGTTCTTTGCAAACTCTTCGAAAGCTGCCTGGAGATCTGCGAATAACCAAGGTCTCCCAAGGCAACCACGACCTACCACAACACCATTACAGCCAGTCTCACGCATCATTCTGATGGCATCCCCTGCAGACCAGATATCTCCATTACCTAATACCTGAACATCACCAAGGGAGTTCTTCAGTTCTGCAATAGCTGACCAGTCAGCATGTCCTGAGTAATACTCGGATGCCGTTCTGGCATGAAGTGCAACTGCTGCTACCCCTGCATCACGAGCAGCTTTACCTGCATCTAGGAAAGTTAGGTGATCAGCGTCGATGCCTTTACGCATCTTTACAGTCACTGGAATATCTCCCGCTGCTTTAACTGCAGCATTGACAATCGCTGAGAACAGATCTTGCTTATAAGGAAGAGCTGCTCCACCACCTTTACGAGTGACCTTAGGAACAGGACAACCAAAGTTCAAATCAATATGATCTGCTCTGTCTTCGGCAACCAGCATTGTCACTGCTTCTGAGATTGTCTTCGGGTCCACGCCATAGAGCTGAACAGATCTAGTTCCTTCACTCTCGTGATGACCGATGAGTCTCATTGACTCTTCAGTTCTTTCAACCAGTGCACGGGAAGTTACCATCTCAGATACGTATAACCCACCACCGTATTCACGACATAGCCTTCTGAAGGCAGTGTTAGTTATCCCTGCCATCGGAGCCAAGACGACAGGGATGTTTATCGCAATGTCGCCATACTGCAGTGCTGGTGTATTCACGTTTGGTTATTTGACTAGCTTCTCAGCCAAGTATCCGCGGAGCTTATCTAGAGATACTCGTTCCTGAGCCATGGTGTCGCGTTCACGAACTGTTACTGCCTGATCCTCTAGAGAGTCAAAGTCAACAGTTACACAGAACGGAGTTCCAATCTCATCCTGACGACGGTATCTTCTACCTATCGCACCAGAGTCATCAAACTCAATGTTCCAGTGTCCACGAAGTTCCTGTGCAAGGTTCTTAGCTACCGGAGATAGATCCTCATTACGAGAAAGAGGTAGAACAGCAACCTTCACCGGTGCTAGACGATAGTCCAAACGCAAAACAGTTCTAACATCAACTCCACCCTTGGTGTTAGGAGCTTCATCTTCCGCATATGCATCAACTAGGAATGCCATCAGTGAACGAGTTAGACCTGCCGCTGGTTCAATAACGTAAGGAGTCCAACGCTCACCCTTAGCCTGATCGAAGTATGAAAGGTCAACACCAGATTCACGTGAGTGAGTGGTTAGGTCAAAGTCGGTACGGTTAGCAATACCTTCTAGCTCACCAAACTCAGAACCCTGGAAACCAAACTTGTATTCGATGTCTACTGTTCGCTTTGAGTAGTGAGAGAGTTTTTCCTTCGGGTGTTCAAATAAGCGAAGGTTATCTCTTGAGATACCTAGGTCTAAGTACCAGTTCAATCTCTCATTGATCCAGTAGTCGTGCCAGGTTTCATCAGTACCAGGCTCAACGAAAAATTCCATTTCCATCTGTTCGAACTCTCTAGTTCTAAAGATGAAGTTACCTGGAGTGATCTCATTTCTAAACGACTTACCAATCTGGCCAATACCGAATGGCGGCTTCATGCGAGATGCTCCAAGGACGTTAGCAAAGTTCACAAAGATACCCTGAGCTGTTTCAGGGCGCAGGTAGTGCAGCCCTGACTCATCTTCAACTGGACCCAGGTAAGTCTTTAGCAGACCATTGAACAACTTAGGCTCTGTCCAGGTTTCTTTGCCACCACAGTTAGGGCAGGCAATCTCACTCATCGAAGAAGGAGCTCTGCCCTTCTTCTCTTCAAAGGCTTCTTCTAGATGATCTGCTCTGAATCTCTTGTGGCAAGAGGTGCACTCAATTAGCGGGTCTACGAACTCTTTGACGTGACCGGATGATTCCCAGACCCTACGAGGAAGGATTACTGAGCTATCAAGACCAACAATGTCTTCACGGGAGTTAACGATTGCTCGCCACCACTGGCGTTTGATGTTTTCTTTGAGTTCAACTCCTAAAGGCCCGTAATCCCAAGCGGAACGCGTTCCCCCGTATATTTCACCTGCTGGGAAGACAAATCCTCTGCGCTTAGCGAGAGATATTACTGAATCTAGACGTGTTGGGGTGGCCATTGTTGCTCCCTATTCTTTAGCGCCGTTGGCTTACGGTGCTAAATAAGTTTAGCCTGAGCGCTTGGCTTTCTTAGGCTTGTCCACTGCCCCACCAAAACGTCTACTGCGCTTGGAATACTGCTCAATAGCTCCCCAGAGGTGCTCGCTATTGAAATCAGGCCAAAGAACATCCAGGAAGACGAACTCTGCGTAGGCAGACTGCCAAAGCAGGAAGTTACTGATCCGCTGCTCACCACTGGATCGAATGAACAGGTCAACATCTGGCAGGTTCTTGGTTAGCAAATACTTCTGAATGGTCTTCTCGGTGACCTTACCCTTGAGCTTGCCTGATTGACTGTCCTCAACTATTTGGTTTACCGCATCAAGAATCTCGATTCTTGAGCCATAGTTCACACACATGGTGAAAGTCAGCCCTGTGTTCTTCGAAGTTAGTTTCTCAGCAGTTAGCAGTTCGTCAATGACAGTTGGCCAAAGCTTTGGTCTTCTACCAGCCCAACGAATCTTCACATTCCAACCGTTTAGCTGGTCTCTTCTTCGTCTCAAGACTTCGCGGTTGTAGTTCATGAGGAATTTAACCTCATCTGGAGATCTCTTCCAGTTCTCAGTTGAGAAAGCAAATACGGTTAGATACTTCACTCCTGCTTTGATAGCACCTTCGATGACATCCATCAGAGCCGCTTCACCGGCACGGTGACCTTCAACTCTCGTTAACCCTCTGGCATTAGCCCATCTACCATTGCCATCCATGACGATGGCAATGTGTTCTGGAACTTCAGAAAACTTCTTACTCACATGCGCTCCAAGTGATTCATCGACTTCAAACCTCGATCAATATGCCATTGACTGTATGCACTTACGATAGCCGATGCTCTTGCCCTTACCTCGTCAGTTGATGCCTCAACCTGCTCCCACTCACCGGCTAAGAGAGAACCAAGCAATACGGTGACCTCTTTACTGATAATCGCAGCCCCTGGTGGCATACAAGACTCACAGACCACACCAGCGGTTTGGATAACAAAAGCTTGGTGAGGACCAGCCATATTGCAGCCAGTGCAATCAGCAAAGTTAGGAGCCCAACCAGCAACTGCTAGTGCTCTAAGTAGGTAGCTATCGAGAATCTGTTCTGGCTTGTGCTCTTTGTTAGCTAATGATCTAAGACCACCGACTAGAAGTAAATACTGCTGGGTAGCTCGCTCATCTCCAGTTAGTCTCATAGCCGTTTCAGCCATCACATTGGCAACAGTAAATGAACCATAGTCATCGGCGATGGCAGAGCCGTAGGCACCAATGGATTCAACCTGAGTTACGATGTCTAGATTTCTACCTTCGTAGAACTGAATGTCGGCAACCATAAATGGTTCAAGTCTCGAACCAATCTTGGAAGCAGTTCTTCTAACCCCTTTGGCAACGGCTCTAACCTGACCGTGGTAGCGAGTGAGCAGTGTGACGATGCGATCTGCTTCACCCAGCTTGTGGGTGCGCAGCACTACTGCTTCATCTCGATAGGTTGGCACTACTCAAGTATTACCGCACAGCGCGGTTAACCGCTGAAATTACAGCCTTGAGCGAGGCATTAGATATGTCTCCATCAATACCGACACCCCACAGAGTCTTACCGTTCACAGACAGCTCGATATAGGCAGCAGCCTGGGCATCGCTAGAAGCACCAAGGGTGTGCTCGGTGTAATCCAGTAGTTGAACGGAAATGCCCTGCTGAGCAAGAATCTCTAGGAATGCTGAGATAGGTCCATTACCGGTTCCATGAACTTCCTTCTCCAAAGAGCCATCTCTGAGCACGACATCAAGATCAACTACCCCATCCATCTCAGATGTGGTGCGCATCTTCTTCAATTCAAAACGACCCCACTTCTGAGCATCATCCTTAGATGGCAAATACTCATCGGTAAAGATTGCCCAAAGAGCTACTGATGTTAC
>JBEAMR010000048.1:0-3935 GCA_041165845.1 Actinomycetota bacterium
GTTGGTTTCACAGTCTCTGCTGCCTTTCCGAACATTGCTAAGTATCGGAAAGCAACTAACTAAGTGGCAGCGGATATACGAGTTGCTCTTGTTGGTGGCTCAGATGCACTTCGAGCTTCTAGAAGAGAAATCCTCTCAACCGCGGAGCACATGAAAGTAATTCATGACTCAGATGGTTTTGGTCTAACTCCAGCTGAACTAATTGAGGTGAACTTTGATGTTGCAGTAATCGAACTTCGTTTAGAAGGCCAATCAGCCTTGGAATACATCAGAACAATGTTCGTCCTAGCTAAGATTTCAAAGCAAAGCTTTGGGCGAATACTGATTGCTACCCAGTTCAGCGATGAAAAGCTAAGACTTGAAGCAATTCAAGCAGGGGCAGTGGACGCGGTATTTGTTAGTGATGGGATGCAGTCACTGATTGCAAAAATTGATCTCTGTGCTGATGAATATGCTGACTATGCGATTCGAGAGTTATTGCCAACTCTTCCAAAGCCTGAGCTATCCCAAGAGGAGTATCAGCAGGTATCTGTTGCTCTCGATACTTTGGATGTAAAGGAAGCTAAGGTTCTAAGAGGTTTCTGTGAACTAAAGACTGATTCGCAGATTTCTAGCGCTGTTCCTGTCCCGAAGCTAAAGGTGCGCCAGACGCTGGCTAAGGTTCAAAATTTATTGTTGCTAGATACTAGATCGCAACTTCTTTTGAAGATGTTTAGCCTTGGAGCTTTAGCCCTCTAGTTTGTCTTGGCCTGGTAGCCAACTTTGGTCAGGAATACCCCAACCACGTTCCTTGATTATTTCTGCAACATCAGATTTGTGTGGTTCAGCTAGACGGTCAACATACAAGGTTCCTTCTAGGTGATCGAACTCATGCTGGAAGATTCGAGCAAACCAGCCTTGGGCTTCAATATGCACCGGGTTCTGGTCCAGATCAACACCTCTGAGAACCGCTCTATCAGCCCTTCTGAGCGGGAACCGCTCACCAGGAACACTCAGACAGCCTTCGCTCTCAGTGTCCCAGTCAGCTTCTCCTGATGGTGTTTCAGTCAGTTCAAGGGTTGGGTTGATAACAACACCTCTTTGCGGGGTGCCATCCTCGGCATCCCAGTCGTAAACAAACACTCTCAGCCCAACACCGACCTGAGGGGCTGCTAAGCCCACGCCTGGAGCTTCGTCCATGGTTTCATACATGTCACGAACTAGGTCTCTAAGTTCCTGGTTGAACTCAGTAACCTCTTGGGCTCGGGTGTGTAATACGGGATTACCGGTAATAACTATGGGTCTGATAGGCATTACTCAAATTTACCCTAAAGGCTATTCAGGGTTGCCTTCACTAGGCTTAGAGCAACACAAGAACAGGTGGGGAAGCCTTGAAAGTTATAGCGATTGGTCTGGCACTGCTATCTGCCGTTGCCCTCGCTATCGGTGCTCAATTACAAAACGATGCCGTTGGTATTCAAAAAAAAGCAGCGTTATCTGGAAGATCCCACGTCAGCTTCAGACAGTTGCTGGATCTTTTAAAACACCCAAGATGGATCACCGGTTTAGCTATCTCAGCCTTTGCTCTCATACTTCAGTTCACCGCTTTGCTACTTGCCCCGCTTATTCTGGTTCAGCCAATTGGAGCAATCGCGCTGGTAATCACCTCAGTGTTAAACGCCAGGATTACCAAGACCAAACTGAATGCCGCTTCGATGTATGCGATTGCTCTCTGCACAGCAGGTCTTGGTGCCTTCGTAGTCATGGCTCACCAGGTAGCGGTTGAACCTGAGATTGACGATAACAACCTGCTTCTAATCCTGGGCTTGGCAATCTCGCTGATTGCCATCTTCAGCTACATCTTCTTCAGTGGAGCAAGTAAATTCCGTCCACTGACTTTCATCATCGGTGCAGGTGTTCTGTATGGTTTTGTGGCAACCCTCACCAAGGTAGTTATCAAGAGACTCTTCTACCAAGATGGATTCAACCGCATTGTTACCGGCAACATCGAATGGGCAACAGATTCGCTAACAGTTTTGGCTCTCCTGAGCATGCTGGCAGCTGCCTTCCTAGGTGGTTGGTTCGTTCAGAACGCATATGCTTCAGGGCCTCCGGATTTGGTCATAGCGGGCCTTACAGTAATTGACCCACTAATTGCCGTAAGCATCGGCGTAGTGATCCTGAATGAGGCAATGAACGCTCCCTGGCCAATCATGCTGGGCTTCCTAGGCTCGGGAGCTATGGCTGTGATGGGTGTTTACCTTCTCTCTAAGGTTCATCCTCAGGTCAGCGCAACAGCCTCAAAATAGCCCCTATCGGGTAAACTTGTCCTACGGTCAGATTGACCCTCACTTTTACCTTTGTCACCAGAAAAGACAGGTTTTTAGGCTTTGGCTGAATCGATTAGACATCCAGGCGAACCCCTTAGGGTTCTTATCGCCTCTGATACTTTCCCACCTGATATCAACGGTGCCGCACGCTTCACTGAGCGTCTAGCTGGGGGCTTAGTTAGAAACGGCAATAACGTTCATGTAATCGCACCTGCAATCGATAAGAACTTTGGAACTTTCATCGAGACCCACGATGGTGTTGAAATGACAGTGCACCGTATTAGATCCCGTAGATTGATCATTCACAAGACTCTTAGATTTGTTCCTCCGCTCTCACTAAAGAAGAAGATTGATCCAATCCTGGACAGCTTTCAGCCAGATGCTATCCACTCACAGTCTCACATCGTTATCGGTCGGGTCTTAGCGAAGAGTGGTCACGAACGCGGAATCACGCTTATTGCTACCAATCACCTCATGCCTGAGAACTTACTGCGTTATCTTCCGCTCCCGAAATTCCTTGAGAAGCGTTTTATGGCGGCACTTTGGAAAGACAGCGGGAAAGTACTCTCAAGATTTGACCAAGTAACAACCCCCACTAGAAGAGCCGCTCAACTACTTGAGAATGCAGCAGGCATCCAGAATGTCTTAGCTATTTCATGTGGAATTGATGCCACCAAATTCACCAACAATACTCCAACGACTAATAAGCCTTTCAGAGTTCTATTCCTCGGTCGATTGGACTGGGAGAAGCACATTCACAATCTGCTTAAAGCGGTTGCGAAACTCCCTAAAGAAATTGACTTCCACGTTGAGATCGCCGGAGACGGTAACCAGAGAAAGTATCTAGGAGATTTGGCAACAGAATTGGGTATTGCCGGAAGAGTTACCTTCTCAGGTCACATCACTGAAGAAGCGCTTCCACTTGCCTACGAGAAGGCAACTGTATTCGCAATGCCTTCGATCGCAGAACTGCAGTCAATTGCAACCATGGAAGCAATGGCTTCTGGAAGACCTGTTGTGGCGGCAAATGCGATGGCACTTCCTCACCTGGTTCACCACGGTGACAATGGTTACCTCTTTGAACCTGATGACGTTGACGATTTCAGCAATGCACTTCTAAAGATTGCAACTGCAAACCAGAAAGAACTTGATCGTCTATCTGAGAACTCACTGCACCTAATCCAGTCGCACGATATCAAGCGCACCCTGGCTATCTTCGAAGGTCTATACAGATCAGATGAAGGCTCTAAGCGTGAGACCGATGACAACATGCCTGAATACATGAAGCCAATTGGTAGATTGAGCGTTGCAGTTAGAAGAGCTGAGCTTAGAATGCGTAAGCAGACTCTTCTGGCTTTGGGCAAGATTTCAGACATCGGAGATGACATCAAAGATGGTCTAGAAGAGCTTAGAGACGATGTAAAGCGTCAGGCTAAGAAGGTAGACAAACAAGTCCGTAAAGGCGTCAAGAAGACTGTCACAAGGGCTAAGAAGGCAATAAAGCGCAACGAAGAATAAACACCTTGGGGTGTTAGCTCAGCCGGTTAGAGCAGCGGACTCATAATCCGTCGGTCGCGGGTTCAAGTCCCGCACACCCCACCAAAGAAAAAGCGCTGCAACCAAGAT
>JBEAMR010000049.1:0-3269 GCA_041165845.1 Actinomycetota bacterium
AGATTACTACACATTCAGAACCCTGAGATTGGCTGACTGAAGTTAGCTGTTCTGACTCTGCCTTTTGGAAAAATTATCAGCAACTTTGAGGCTTTAGGCGTGTCGCCCTGTATTTGTATGCCAAAGTATAAATACGCCAGAACTGGATAACGGGACTCAAAGCCCACAGTTGTATGGCGGTTATTAATGCTTTTCCCTATCTAATAACCCATCGAAAGGTTAGTCAATTGACTACATCCAAATTTGGCCTTAGAGGCCGCATCACCGCACTATCCGCAAGCTTAGCCCTCGCTGCTCTTGCTCTAACCGGTTGCGCAGCAACCGAAGAGAAAGCTGACTTCGGAGCACTAAACGTTCAACTCTCTTGGATCAAGAACTCTGAGTTCACTGGTCAATTCAACGCAGACACCAACGGTTACTACACCGAAGCTGGTTTCAGTTCAGTAAACCTAATAGCAGGTCCTGCTGCTACCGAGGCAGAAGTGCTCTCTGGTAACGCACTGGTTGGTATTGCTAACCCAATTTCAACTGCTCCAGTCATCTTGAACGAAGATGCACCACTAAAGATCATCGGTACTACCTACCAGAAGAACCCGTTCACTATTCTTTCCCTAAAAGACAAGGGAAACATCGCGACTATCGATGACCTAATTGGTAAGCGCATTGGTGTTCAGGCTGGACCTAACGAAACACTGTTCGATGCATTGCTAAAAGCAAATGGAATCGACGCCAGCCAGGTCACTAAGGTTCCGGTTCAGTACGATCCAGCTCCACTGGTAAACGGTGAAGTTGATGGTTTCTTGGCTTACGTCACCAACGAATCTTTCGTTGTTGAGGACCAGGGCTACGAAGTTACCAACCTACTCTTTGCAGACAACGGTCTTCCGTTTGTTACTGAGAGCTTCGTTGTTACACAGGACTCAATCGACAACAACCGCGACGCGCTAAAGGCTTTCCTAAAGGCAACAATTCGTGGTTGGAAAGACTCGATTGCTGACCCAGATGCAGGTGCTGACCTTGCTCTGAATGTTTACGGTAAGGACCTAGGTCTAAACCCAGCCAAGGAGTATTACCAGTCAAAGACTCAGAACGACATCCTTGTTCAGACCGAAGAGACTGACGCTAACGGTCTATTCACCATCAGCGATGCAATGATTGCTCAGAACCTAGCAACTCTAGAAGCTGCTGGATACACAATCACAGCAGATCAACTATTTGACCTAAGCCTGCTGGCTGAGGTTTACGCTGAAAACCCAGACCTAAAGGGTTAATTCAGTCAATGTCAAGCAACATCGATGCCACTACCCAGAGTGATCAAGCTCTGGGTAGTGGCATTACCATTTCTAATCTCTCTAAGACCTTCAAGATTGGTAAAGAGAAGATTGTCGCTATCGAGAATGCCTCACTACACAGCGACAAAGGTAGTTTTCTATCTCTTCTAGGACCATCTGGTTGCGGTAAGTCGACCATTCTTAGAATTCTTGCCGGCCTGGAAACCCCAACTTCAGGCTTTGCAACAGTGGATGGCAAAGATCCTCAGGATCTTAGAAAGAACCATGAACTTGGTATCGCCTTCCAAGATTCTGCCCTGCTTCCTTGGCGCAGCGTTGAATCAAATATCAAACTTCCATTAGAAATCTCCGGAGAAGAGCTTGACCCTAAGGTACTCGCTGACATCATCAAACTGGTTGGTTTGCAGGGCTTCGAAAACGCTAAACCTTCCCAGCTCTCTGGAGGTATGCGTCAGAGAGTATCTATCGCTAGAGCACTTATTGTTCAGCCATCAGTACTTCTACTAGATGAGCCTTTCGGTGCTCTCGATGACATGACCAGACAACGCTTGAATCTTGAGCTACTGAGAATCTGGACGGAGAAGCCTGCAACAACGCTCATGGTTACCCATGGAATCTCTGAGGCTATCTTCCTCAGCGATCAGGTTGCTGTGATGAGTGCAAGACCTGGCCGTATTCAGGAAATCATTGAAGTTGATCTGCCCAGACCTAGAACCATTGAGATGATGAGATCACCTGAGTTCCACACCCTGGTTGATCACGCATCTGAGTTGCTCTTTGGTGCTCACGGCGAGATAGCTGCTGATGACCAGTAACCGCCCTCGTTTTCTAGGTGGTGCGATAGGAACAGTGAGCATTATCGCTCTCTGGTGGGTTGCTGCCGTTACTGTCTTTGCTAAAAGTAACTCTTCAGGTCAACAAATCACTGGATCAATCCCAACCCCACTTGAAGTAATTCAACAATTTGGAGTTGATGGTTTTGAGTTCTATCTCAAGAACGCAACCATGACACTATCTGAAGCCAGCATTGGTTTCCTGCTGGGTAACCTAAGTGCTATCGCTTTAGCGTGTGTTGCTTTAGCTCTACCCAAACTGGAGAACTTAGCAACCCAGATTGCTGTAATCACATACTGCATTCCTATCGTTGCTATTGGCCCAATTATTCGACTGGTGGTCGGTGCGCCCGGTCAGGGTGAACCAGCAGGAGCTGCTGTCGCGTTAGCAGCTCTAAGCGTATTTTTCACCACCATGATCGGTGTTCTAACCGGAGTGAAATCCACCGACCAGGCAAGCCTTGACGTTGTCAGCGTCTACGGTGGTAACTCTTGGCACAAACTAATCAAGGTGCAGTTGCTTTCAGCATTACCTTCAGTATTTGCAGCTTTGAAGATTGCCGCTCCAGCTTCTTTCCTAGGAGCAATTCTCGGTGAGTATGTTGGTGGTCCTGATGTTGGTTTTGGTCCTGCACTGGTTAACGCTCAGCAGAGCCTGGAGGTATCGAGAGTCTGGGGTCTAGCTCTTGTTTCTGGTGCGATTGCTGGACTTGGCTACTACCTCTTCGGGTTGATCTCTAGAAAAGTAGTTCCCTGGTCAAATAACGGTAAGGCTGAACATTGAAAACCTTATCTAAGAAACTTGGCAAGACTTTAGTGAACACCAGTATTTCACTGGTAGTGGTAACTCTACTCTGGGTTCTTTCGCTGTGGGCATTTGATGTTTCCCCATACATTGGTAAAAACCCGTTGGATGTATTCAACTTCCTATTTGTAAAGGAAGAGGCTTCAGCTAACAGAGATCTGGTTATGACTGCACTAAATCAAACTCTGTTTGATGCCAGTATCGGTTTTACTGTGGGCATCACTCTTGCATCTCTGATTGCAGTGCTATTTGCTCTCTCCAAAGGAGTAGAGCAGGCCCTAATGCCAATAGCAATGCTCTTACGCTCAGTTCCACTCATCGCAATGACCCCGATCATCA
>JBEAMR010000050.1:0-2838 GCA_041165845.1 Actinomycetota bacterium
TACAAATATTCCAATATACTCGCATCATGGCAAAAGCTATGGGGAATAACTCGATCGCCGAAACAACTAAGTCGAGGATTTTGCAAAGCACCATCGACCTAGTTCTTGAAAGTGGAATCAACGGTGTCTCGCATCGCAAAATCGCCGAACGCGCGGGCATACCCTTGGGCAGCACCACCTATCACTTTGAATCCTTGGTCGAAATTCTGAGATCTGCGGTTGGTCTTGAATTCGAGAGAGACTCTGTAAGACGCAGATTCGTTGTTGAATCTTTCAAACTTGGCCAAAACCCGACCATCGCACTTATTGAACTGATGGTACCGGTTTCTCAAGCTGACAGTAGCCAGCTGTCAGCCGTATATCAGCGTCTCGGAGAAATCCAATTTCATCCTGGCCTAAGAGATTTGCTCAAGGCACATCAGCGTGAAACGGAATTAGACATATCGACGGTCTTGAAGCTCGCGGGCCTCGAACGAGTTGACGCTTCTCTAGTAATGGCATTGCTAGAAGGTTATCTAATTCAGTGGATGCTTTATGACGAAAGCCTGCCATGGCTGATCGCTCGGGTCGATTTTGGCTTACGCCAACTTGGGTGAATGTCTTCCCCTTGGGCCTGCACACACACTTGCACAATCAAACAAAAACTCCCTCTCAGAAGTGCCATTAGAGGCTCTAAATCAAGGGAGTTGCTGGCGGAGAATGGGGGATTCGAACCCCCGAGGGCTTGCACCCAACGCGCTTTCCAAGCGCGCGCCATAGGCCACTAGGCGAATTCTCCTTGTGTCTAGTTACCTAGGCACCGTAAAAGTATAGCCGCAGGGTGCTAGCAGGTTTTTGTACTGGTTTTTCCCTTGACGGCTGTGATGCAGAGGTTTCCCTTAACCTTCGAAATAGTCGCAGAGATTTTTATTCCGTTGGTGATCTTGGTGTATTTGGTCTTAAGGGAAGAAGCTGCTGATTGTAGATGGGTTGCAGCAACCTTTGCTTTTGCTTTCTTAGCCAGGGTTGCAGCTTTCTTGATGATTACATTTGCTTGGGCCTGTAATTGACCCTTTACGTATTCCTGAGCGATGACCTTCTTAACTGATGCTTCTGTAATCAGTTTGTTTGAGGCCGGGGCAGTGATGACCAGGTCATTGTTAATTTCGTAGGTTGCTGTGGTAACTGTGCTACCGGTAAGTGCTGATTCGCTAGTGATAACAGCAGAGGTTAGGAAACCATTCTTGAAAGTAGCCTTCTCATGAACGTTTCCAGTCATACCAAGAATGTTGTATCCCATATCGAATTCGTAGTCGACAATTGTTGGATCATTTGGGTTTATCTGCTTGGTGACCTCTGAGAAGGTAAATAAATCAAGCATTTGACCATACTGTTCAAGCGTCTTGGATAGTGCTAGGTCCTGGTTAGGGGAGAAGAACTCATCTGGAGTTGAACCAGTTAGCTCTTCGGGAATAGTTGTCATCTGAACTACACGGGTAGCACCGTTTGGAATTACTTTGACTAGGTTGCTCGGATAGTCACCGGCTAGGGTGCTTAGGTAAGAATCCATGGTCATGTATGCCTTACCGCCGACCAACCAATATTCAGCGCTAACCGGCCCAGCGCTCATCACCATGTGAATGCCCGACTTAGTGGCCTCTGTAGTTGTATTGAGGGTAAATGTTTCCTCTGCAACAGCCATTTCAGTGCTGGTTTCTAAAACCAAACCTGATTGTGTTGCAACGTACTCAGCGCTTGCTTTGCTAGCTTCTTGAAGGTCTTTGTAACCTGCGGTCTCAGCGAACTCAGCAAAGGTTAGTGTTGTGCTCGGCCCTGCGATTGCAGTAGAAGTTCCGCTTAGCAATAACCCCAGAGTTGCGATAAGCACTGTCAATTTAGTCTTTTTGATCATTTGAACTCTCCTCATACTTGTTGGGAGCAGTTTTCCCCCCGACTTCAAACTAGCACCAAACCACAGTTTTTGGCATAGATGCGTGTTTTCTCATCCCAGCTTTAGAGACCAACCAGCCCCAGGGTTTACTTGGGTAAACTGAATAAGGACTCCCCGTGCGGCGTCACCTCGGCTAACTCCCCCAGGATCGAAAGATAGCAAGGGTAACTGGGCTCTGGCGGGTGTGCGGGGAGTCTTTACACAACCCATACTTTTGTCAGCAGAGAGGTTTAGGCTCAATAGGTGTCCACCGCTCTCTATCGTCGTTATAGACCTGAATCATTTGCCGAGCTAATCGGTCAATCTCAGGTGACTGTGCCACTTATGGCTGCTCTAAAGAGTGATCGAGTAAACCACGCCTATCTGTTTAGTGGTCCTCGTGGTTGCGGTAAGACAACCTCTGCAAGAATCCTTGCTCGTTGTTTGAACTGTGCTGAAGGTCCAACCGATACTCCCTGTGGCAAGTGTGCTTCTTGTATTGAGCTATCTAGAGATGGTTCTGGTTCTCTAGACGTTATTGAAATTGACGCTGCCAGCCACAACAAGGTTGAGGATGCTAGAGAACTAAGAGAAAGAATTGCCTTCGCACCTTCTCGTGACCGATATAAGATCTTCATTCTCGATGAGGCTCACATGGTTACCAAAGATGGTTTCAATGCTTTGCTAAAGGTAGTTGAAGAGCCACCAGCACACGTCAAGTTCATCTTCGCAACTACTGAACCTGAAAAAGTCATATCAACTATTAGATCTAGAACGCACCACTATCCATTCCGCTTGGTTCCTCCAGCACAGATGCTCGAGTACTTAGGACAGATGGCAGCGTCTGAGAAAGTCAAAATTGACGAAGGTGTTCTAAGCCTGGTAGTTAGATCGGGTGGAGGTTCAGTTAGAGATTCACTTTCTCTACT
>JBEAMR010000051.1:0-4325 GCA_041165845.1 Actinomycetota bacterium
GAACTGCTTTTGCATCTGGGTTAGCTTCAATGGTCTCTTTGAGTCTGGTTGAAGGTAAGTATTCAGGGAGACCTGTTGCTGGGTTGATTTCTGGTCTTACCCAAACTGGGATTACACCTGCATAAACCATTCCAACCAGAACTGATTTGTGCAGTGTTCTAGAGACAATTACTTTATCGCCAGGTCCAGCAACAGCCATTACAGCAGCGTGGTTAGAACCAGAAGAACCGTTCACACCAAATCTGCAGAGGTCTGCTCCCCAAAGATCAGCGGCTAGCTTTTCAGCTTCAAGAATTAGTGAGGGGGAAATGCGGTAAGGGTGATTACCTGGAAGAACTGGGATATCGCCATCAACGATTGGGCCGGTTAGATTCGTACGACCTTTGTGACCGGGGATTTGGAAAGGAGATCTGTCTGTCTCCATGTCTCTAATCCACGCATCAAGTAGTGGAGCGGTTGCCCGCAAACCCATCGGGTCTTTAGTATCTAGCAGAGTTGCTGCACCAAACGCTTCTGTTGCCAATATCCCAACCTTTCGAACTACATTCACGCAAATGTGAACTGCTAACAGATGAAGAAGGACCAGGGTTTCCCCTGGTCCTTCAGCCTAGCCTTCGTTTTTGAATGCTAGGTAAATCTTTTTAAAACTCTACTTTGGTAACGCTTAGGTCTAGTGGAACACCAGGACCGAAGGTTGTTGCCAATGCACCCTTGAGCAAGTACTTACCCTTAGATGAAGAAGGCTTTAGACGAACGATTTCATCTAGAGCAACTGCTAGGTTCTCACCAAGCTGTTCCTTTGAGAATGAAACCTTACCAATGATGAAGTGTAGGTTTGACTGCTTGTCGATACGGAACTCGATCTTTCCACCCTTGATGTCAGTAACAGCTTTAGCTGTGTCAGGTGTAACAGTTCCAGTCTTAGGGTTAGGCATTAGGTTACGAGGACCTAGAACCTTACCTAGACGACCGACCTTACCCATTAGCTCAGGGGTAGAAACTGCTGAGTCGAAGTCAACCCAACCAGCTGCTACCTTCTCAATTAGTTCGTCGCCACCGACTTCGTCGGCTCCAGCTTCACGAGCTGCATCAGCAGCTGCACCGGTTGCGAATACGATTACGCGAGCAGTCTTACCGGTACCGTGAGGAAGGCCTACGGTTCCACGGATCATCTGGTCTGCTTTACGAGGGTCAACACCTAGCTTGATTGCAACTTCAACAGTTGAATCGAACTTTGAGGTGTTGGTTTCTCTAACGAGGGTCACTGCTTCTGCAGGAGTGTATAACTTACCCTCTTGGATCTTTTCTGCTGCGGCGATGTATGCCTTTGAGCGCTTTGCCATTTCTGCTTTTCCTTTTCTTTATTGGTCACAGTTCGTGGTTAGACGAGTCGCGCGCGACTCTCCCACTAGTGTTTCTTTATTTTTGTTTAGAAACCTTCGACGGTGATACCCATGCTGCGGGCAGTTCCGGCGATGATCTTTGCTGCTGCTTCAACGTCGTTGGCGTTGAGGTCAGACATCTTTGACTCTGCGATCTTTAGTACCTGTTCGCGAGTTAGCTTTGCAACCTTCACAGTGTGAGGGGTTGATGAGCCCTTAGCAACTCCAGCTGCCTTCTTGATTAGCTCAGCTGCTGGTGGAGTCTTTAGGACGAAAGTGAATGAACGGTCTTCGTAGACAGTTATTTCAACTGGAACTACGTTTCCACGCTGGTCTGCAGTTGCATTGTTGTATGCAGTACAGAATTCCATGATGTTAACACCGTGCTGACCTAGAGCTGGACCAATCGGTGGGGCTGGGTTAGCAGCTCCTGCTTGGATCTGTAGCTTGATCATGCCGGTTACTTTTTTCTTCGGTGCCATTTTCTTTTCCTTAGTTGGTTAGGTTTAGTAAATCTTTAGACGAGTGCTGAAACTTGGTCGAATGCTAGCTCTACTGGAGTTTCACGTTCGAATAGTGAAACAAGAACAGTTAGCTTGCCGCTTTCTGGCTTGATTTCGCTAATGGTTCCAGGAAGACCAGCGAATGAGCCTTCCTTGATCATGATGCTCTCGCCAAGTGTGTAGTTGACGTTAACAGGGATTGACTTCTGCTTAGCCTTACCTGAACCACCCTTGACTGATGCCTTAGCAGCAGCTTCTTCAGGAAGCACGAATAGGGTCTTCAACATGTCAAATGCTTCTTGAGGACGTAGCGGGCTTGGGTATTCGCTGTGACCTACGAAACCAGTAACAGCAGGTGTTCCACGAACTAGAGACCATGAGTCTTCGTTCATTTCCATACGGACTAGAACATAACCTGGGATGCGAACTTTGGTAACAAGCTTGCGCTGACCGTTCTTGATTTCAATGGACTCTTCCATTGGAACTTCGATCTGGTAGATGAACTCTCCACCAATTACAGAAAGCTTTCTGTTTTCAATGTTCTGCTTAACGCGCTTCTCGTAACCTGCGTAAGAGTGAATGATGTACCACTTACCTGGTTGCTCGCGAAGTTCCTTCTTGAACACTGCGTATGGGTCTTCTTCTTCAGCAACAGCTGCATCGTGAATATCTGCTGCAGCTGCTGTTTCAGATTCAGCAGCAACCTCAACATCGGTTTCGATGTGAAGAGCTAGCTCCTCCGCTGATTGCTCATCGGCGTTGGTGTCGTCAATGTAGGCAGGATCAGTTTCGGCGTAGTCGTTTGACTCAACCTGAAGTTCTTCTTCTGGCTGGTTCTGCTCTGATTCGAAATCGGTCACTTGTTTCCTTGTTGTTAGGTATTACTAAAAATTATTGGGTTGTGTCAAAAGCTGAGTAAAGCCACATGATGCCCTGGCCGAATACATAGTCAAGACCAAAGATGATTACCATGACCACAACTACGAAACCAAGAACAACTCCGGTGTAGTTACGGAGTTCCTGGTAGGTAGGGCGGTTTACTTTGCGAAGCTCTGCGATCACTTGCTGAATAAACAGAATGAAGCGACCAATGAATCCGCGTGCAGCTGCTTTGTTGGCCTTCGACTTCTCGACGAGGTCTTCAGAGTGCTGCTCTAGTTCTTCTGACATTTCTCTTCTCTCAGTAATACTTTTGTTGCTCTTTCACTAGCGCTCGCACGCTAATGCTTGCAGGGCAGACAGGACTCGAACCTGCAACCTGCGGTTTTGGAGACCGCTGCTCTACCAATTGAGCCACTGCCCTAAGGAGGCAAATGGGCACACTAATAGATTGAAATCTAATGTGATTAATTTGCCAGATTAGGCTTGGGGCAGTTGTCAAACTACCTCTTAGGAGTTTATCCCCGAACCCTGCTAAATGCAAAGGGAGATCTGGAATCTTGTATAGGTAATGCATATGCATTACCATATCCACATGGATGACAACGAACTCGAATCAAGCCTTACCGATCGCTACCAAACCACCGTTCCAGCAAGGATACGCAAACTCCTGGGTCTAAACAAGAGAGACAAGCTGGAGTGGATATTGGATGAATCTGGTGGGGTGAGGGTGACTAAACGCACCCCTCATGAACTGGAGCATGCTGATCCAACTGTCGATGCCTGGCTGGATTTCTTGGCTAAGGACATGGCGAAGCATCCAGAGCGTTTAGTTCCGCTAACTCCTGAGATGTATGAGGACATCGTGGCCGAGCTTTCAGGCGAACGCGGCGTTGGTGTCGAGGGCCTACCCCCAACCCTCGAAGAGCTCTGGGCTCAGGAGGATGAGGCTAAATGAGTTCAAAAGACTGGTTTCTACTGGGTCATTACGAGTTTCTAACTCAGCTTGAGAAGTACCGAGAGGCAAACAGGGAAGTCAAACAAAAAATAGGTGCTGACTCGATTCACACCAAACAGGCTCAACGCCTCAAAGCTTTGACACTTGCCGTCTGGACCAAGATTCCATTTAACCCGAGTAATCCAGAATTCAGATTAGGTAACGCTCTAGGTAAAGAACACACTCATTGGTTTAGAGATAAGTTCTTGCAGCAGTATCGGGTCTTTTTTAGATACAGCACGAAGAGTGAGATCATCGCTTACGGCTGGGTCAACGATGATGAGAGCTTGCGGGCCTATGGATCAAAGACAGATGCCTATCTTGTCTTCAAGAAAATGCTCGAGTCAGGCAGGGTTCCAAATGACTGGGACGAGCTTGTTGCTGAATCGAAGAGACTTAGCTAAATAGTTTCTGAAGTCTTTGAATACCTTCGAGTAGTTGCGCATCTCCCAGTGCGTAAGAAAGTCTTACGTAACCTGAAGGACCGAATGCTTCTCCTGGCACTAGAGCAACTTCTGCTGCATCGAGCATGTAATCACAAAGTTCCAAGCTGGTGTTGATCTT
>JBEAMR010000052.1:0-57311 GCA_041165845.1 Actinomycetota bacterium
GAAACTGTGTTCGTGAAGCAGTTGAAGTTGCGGCTACCGGAAAGATTGTCACCATAGGTATTCAGCCAACCGAACCATCAGTTGGTTTTGGATACATCAAACTCGGAGCAAAGATCGATTCAGCAGCAACTGCTAGAGAAGTTGAACACTTCGTCGAGAAGCCAAACATTGAACGAGCCAGAGAGTATGTCCAGTCAGGTAAGTATCTTTGGAACGCTGGAATGTTCATTGCCCCGGCATCCCTCTTATTAGAAGTTCTTTCGAAAACCGAACCTGAACTGCACAGCAAGGTCATGCAACTAGCTGAATCTTGGAGCGCAGAATCAGAAGCAAGAACTTTCGAAGAGATCTGGCCAGCGCTGAAGAAGGTCGCCATCGACTACTCAGTAGCGGAGCCGGCAGCTGCCTCAGGTTTGGTATCTGTAGTTCCAGCACACTTCGGTTGGCACGATGTTGGGGACTTTGCGGCTATCGCTGAATTGCAATCGGGAGGCAAACGCAATCACCTGGCTGTTCTCGGAGATGCCAAAGTCCTATCTGATAAGTCCAATGGAATTCTGATCAGCGAGACAGGAAGACTCGTTGCTCTTATTGGTCTAGAGGATGTAATCGTGGTTGATACCCCAGATGCACTCCTAATTACCACTAAAGAACATGCTCAAAAGGTAAAGAACCTTGTGGATGCGTTGAAGAACACCGGCCACAGCGACGTTCTCTAGGAATAGCCAATGAAACCCTTAGCCATAGTTGCTGGAGCGAGCCTGCTGGTCGGATCCCTGTCTGGCTGCTCTGGTTCAACAAATGAAACTCCAACCCATAAAGCCAAAACAAGCTCATGCCTTGTCGCTTACAGCTCTGACGTTCCAGGTTCACCCGTCAAACAACTAGCTAATGACTTGGTTGAGGCAAAAGTTGTTTATGGACTCAATGTCAAAGAGGTTTTAGTTCCTAATAGCGCTGTCTCTGCGGACATACAGTCTTTACTCTTCTCAAGTCTGCAAGGCGGCTGCGCTTACTTCCTTTCAGCAGAGGATCGTTTGAACACCGAAGTTTCTCTTTTCGCGGCGAAGCATCAATTCATTGTTGCTCTTACCGTTGGTGGTTACTCACCGGCCAACCAGCCGGCCAATGTTAGATGGGTTGCTGATGATCTAAAAAGCGGAGCAGCCTTGGCTGGGTTTGCAGCAGCAGCTAAATCAACAAATGGCCGAGTCCTTCTAGTTACACAAGATGGATACTTCGACTCAGCTGAACTGAACAAAGCATTTAGATCTGGAGTTGCGGCTTTTAACGAAAAGGCTGATGTACAGGTACTAGTCACCAAGTTGACCGCCAGTGACGGTAACGCCTTGCAAAAGAGGCTGACCAAAGTTGATGGGGATGTAGTTTTGACAATCTTCGCAGACTATTCAATCTGGAAGAAGCTCAACCTCAGTTCAAGAACTGGCGCAGTAATCGGATCTGATCTACAGCTTGGAAACTCTATTGGGACAGTAGATAGCGCTGTGGTTGCCTCGGTTGAGAGAAACTACAACGCACTCGTGCTCAGGGTCGCTAAAGATGTCTTGGATAAGAAGTTTGCATTGGACCCAATTTTGATGGACCCTAATGCTTTGGCAAGTGGCTATATCGAACTTAGGCCTTCAGATGACACCGTCTTTGACGGAACTACTTCGAAGTTGCTGGAAGAGTATAAAGCCGTTTTAGTAGCCCAAAAATAGGGGTAGTTTGTAACGCCTAGGTAAAAATACCTAGTTCTGGGGCGTTTCTGTCTGTGGGCTGGAGTAGTCTTGCCCTGTGTGTGGCTGGTGATTGGCACCGGCCGAAATTAATCAGGAGGAACAAGTGAACAGTGTTTCACGTAAGGCCCTAGCAGCAGTAGCAATGGCATCAGCCAGCTTGCTCGTGCTATCGGGTTGTGCATCACCTAAGCCTGGCGCTGGATACATCGCATGTGGTGTTTCAGACGAAGGTTCATGGACAGACAAGTCATTCAACGAATCTGTAATGGATGGTTTGATGAAGGCTAAGGACGAATTCGGCGTTGAGATCAAGGATGCAGAATCAAACTCATCTGAAGACTTCGCTCCAAACCTAGATTCAATGGTTGCGGCAAAGTGTGACGTTATCTTCGCAGTAGGTTTCAACCTAGTTGACGCAGTTAACGCAGCAGCTGAAGCTAACCCAGAGAACGCCTTCGTAACTATCGATGGTTGGTCAAACGGTGCAACAAACCTAAAGCCAGTTGGTTACAACATGGCTGAGTCATCATACCTAGCAGGTTACGCAGCTGCTTCATACTCAACCTCAAAGGTTATTGGTGTCTACGGTGGTCTACAGATTGGTGCAGTTACTGCATTCATGGATGGCTTCTACTACGGTGCTAAGGCTTACGAAGCTGAGACCGGAACTCCTGTAACTGTTCTAGGTTGGGATGCAACCACTCAGCAGGGAGACTTCATTGGTGGCTTCGCTCCTAATGACCCAGCTGGTAAGACCATTGCTGCTGGACACCTAGCAGCAGGTGCTGACGTTCTTCTACCTGTTGGTGGAGACCAGTTCGGTGCTCTTTCAGAGGCAATCAGCGAAGCTGGTGTCGATGCAAAGATGATCGGTGTAGACAAGAACTGGAGCCTTCTAGACGAGTACAACGGCAAGATGCTGACCTCTATCGAGAAGCGCATGACCCAGGCTGTATACGACATCATCAAGGCTGGCGCAGTTGACAAGACTGAGTTCTCTGGCGATGCATACACCGGTACCTTGGCTAACGACGGAACTGCTCTGTCAGAGACTGAATTCATCACAGGTGACCTAAAGACTAAGCTCGACGAGCTTAAGGCTGGAATCATCGATGGTTCAATCGACCCACTTAGCTAATCAGTAAGTAGTTGGAACTGCCGGGGTGAGAACCCCGGCAGTTCTGCTTTAAATAGATATCTCTTGGGTGAGATAGATTAGACCCAAGGATGCGCAAAGGAGCCAGCAGTCTGCCATGAAACTAGAGCTGCGTAACATCACTAAGAGATTCGGTACTCTTACCGCCAACGACAACATCAGCCTCACCCTAGAGCCAGGTGAAATCCATAGCTTGCTGGGTGAAAACGGTGCCGGTAAATCAACTCTGATGAACGTTCTCTACGGACTGCTCCAACCTGATGAAGGTCAGATCCTTATAAATGACCAGCCAGTTAAGTTCAATGGTCCTGGCGATGCGATGGCTGCCGGTATCGGAATGGTCCACCAGCACTTCATGCTTATTCCAGTCTTTACCGTCGCTGAGAACGTTGTTCTAGGCAATGAGCCAACTTCGAAGATTGGTAGCCTAGACCTAGATAAAGCTCGCGAACTGGTAAAGGAAATCTCAGACCGTTTTGGATTTGAAATTGACCCTGACGCAAAGATCCAGGATCTTCCAGTTGGAGCACAGCAGCGAGTTGAAATCATCAAGTCACTTGCCAGAAATGCCAAGGTTTTAGTACTTGACGAACCAACAGCAGTGTTGACTCCTCAGGAAACCGATGAGCTCATGGAGATTATGAGAGGTCTTGCAAAATCCGGAACCTCAATCATTTTCATCACTCATAAACTTCGAGAAGTTCAGCAGGTGTCTAATCGAATCACCGTTATCCGCCAAGGCAAAGTGGTTGCAGCTCCCTCACCTAAGTCAAGTGCCAGCGAACTCGCTTCGTTGATGGTTGGCAGAGAAGTTGATCTAAATGTCACTAGAAAGCCAGCAAAAATTGGTGCCGAAACTTTGGTGATCAAAAACCTAACTGTTCTAGATGACCGTCAACACCAGATGGTTGATGGCATTAGCTTCACTGTTCATGACGGTGAAGTCCTAGCTATCGCTGGTGTTCAGGGAAATGGTCAGACAGAGTTAGCTGAAGCAATTCTTGGTCTTCGAAAGATTCACAGCGGAAGCATTGAAGTTGCTGGACGTGACCTAACCAAGAGCACAGTTCGTGAAGTTCTTGAAGCAGGTCTTGGATACATTCCAGAAGACCGCAAGAAAGATGGTTTAGTAGGGGATTTCACAATCGCTGAAAACCTTATGCTTGATGGTTCATTTGGGGCTCCATTTGCCAAGGGATACCAAATTGACTTTGCTGCTCGTGACCGTATTGCCGATGAATTAATCGAAGAGTTTGACATCAGAACTCCATCAGCAACAACATTGGCTAAGCAGCTCTCTGGAGGTAACCAGCAGAAGGTTGTTGTTGCACGTGAACTAAGTCGTGAGCTCAAGGTTTTGGTGGCTTCACAGCCAACCCGTGGTGTTGACGTTGGTTCTATTGAGTTCATTCACGAGCAGATTATTGCTGCTCGTGATGCTGGTAAGACGGTGGTAATTATTTCAACCGAGTTGGATGAAGTGTTGGCTCTGGCTGACCGCATTGCAGTTATGTATCGAGGCAAGATTGTTGGAATTGTTGATTCCAAGACGACTCGTGAAAAGCTTGGAAAGATGATGGCAGGTATCGCAGCATGAGTACTAAAAAAGTGAAACTTGAAACTCCTTTTCAAGAGGACAAGGCAATCAGTGTACTCAGAGAGATCATGGCTGGAGATCCAGTTCGTATTGCACTCTCAGTTCTTCTAGGTTTCTTTATCGGAGCAATCTTCATGGTTGTCTTCAATGAAGATGTAGTTTCTTCTTGGTCTGAATTTGGGGTAGATCCGAACTACGCTCTTTCAACTGTCTGGTGGACTATCCAGGATGGATACGGAGCACTCTTCACTGGTTCGGTCTTCAACTTAGAGGCAGGAAGTTTCATCGAAGGTATTAGGCCGCTTACTGAAACTCTTCGGTTTGCAGCTCCGCTGATTATGGCTGGCCTCGGTGTCGCCCTAACTTTCCGCGTAGGTCTATTCAACATCGGTGCAACCGGTCAGATCATGATGGGTCTAGCTGGAGCCACCTTCATTTCAACTAGAGTGCATCTTCCAATCATCATTCACATGCTTGTTGCTGTTTTAGCAGCGGTGCTTTGTGCAATGGTCTGGGGAGTCATAGTAGGTATCCTCAAATCCCGCACCGGTGCTCACGAAGTTATCGTCACCATCATGTTGAACTATGTTGCTACCTCTTTCTTCACCTATCTACTTCGTGAACCAAACCTTCTGCTCGAAGCAAACGGCGGTGGAACTCCTAAGTCAGATAACCCAGATGACACTGCAAAACTTGGCGCTCTGCTTGGGCCAGAATTCAACCTGCACTTTGGCCTTATCTTTGCTGTCCTGGCAGTATTCGCGTACTGGTGGCTAATGGAGCGATCAACATTTGGTTTCAGATTCAAGATGGTTGGACACAATGCTTCAGCAGCAAGAGCTGCTGGTATCAAAGTTGAGAACACCTTTGTTTGGGCTTTAGCTATCTCAGCAGCTTTCGCTGGTTTGGCAGCAGCTAACCAGGGTTTGAGTGTTGATGGTGGTCTAACTACAAGCATCGAAGCGGGTATTGGTTTTGATGCCATTACTGTTGCTCTTCTCGGTGGTTCTCGTGCCGGTGGTGTGGTGATGGCAGGCTTACTCTTCGGTGCATTCAAGGCTGGTTCTGCAACCATGCAGGTTGCTGGTGTTTCTCCAGAGGTTCTAGGTGTTGTGAAGGCACTAATTGTGCTCTTCATCGCAGCACCACCGATTATTAGAGCTTTCTACCGTCTGCCTAAGCCCTCAATCAAAGTCATTGAATCTGCTCAAAAGGCAAAAGCTGCAAAGGTGGTCAAATAATGAGCAAGATTGAAGTCACCCCGGGCATGTTCTCAAAGGTTGAATCAAAGCCAACCCTAAAAACTCCAATTACTCTTGTGCTTTCAGCTCTTGTGGTAGTTGTTTTCTTCGGTTTCCTAGGAAAGCCGGGAGATGTCAGTTTCGTTTGGAGCGACAAGCGTGAAGCTATTCAACTACCTGCATTCACTGTCAACTCAATGCTGTTTTGCACCGTTGTCGGAGCGGTTCTGCTTCTGATTGCAGCGTTCTCAATCTTTAGAACACTCAGCGCTAAAAAGACTCCGGTCTGGTTAATTGCAATCTTTGGTTTAGGTGTCATGATGGCACTCTTGGGTTGGCTTGCAACTGGAGCTATCCAGGGTGTTCAGATGATCTTCATCCTGAGCAACACCTTGGTGTTAGCTATCCCACTCATTCTCGGTGGTATGGCCGGTGTGATGTCTGAACGAGTTGGTGTTGTGAACATCGCCATCGAAGGTCAGCTTCTTACCGGTGCATTTGTTTCTGCAGTGGTTGGAACAATGACCGGAAACCTTTATGTCGGTATGGTCGCTGCGATGGTTGCAGCCGGAATCCTGTCCATGGTTTTGGCATCTCTTGCCATCAAGTATTTAGTTGAACAGATCATTATTGGTGTGCTGCTAAACGTATTGGTAATCGGTATCACCAACTTCTTGCACTCAGCTTGGTTGGACAACGATTCTTCTAACCTGAATTACCCAGGAACTTTTGACAAGATAGCAATTCCATTGCTCTCCGAAATTCCAGTTCTTGGTCAGGTTTTATTCAATAACCGCGTCACCGTGTATTTGATGTTCATCATCGTTCCTGTGCTTTGGTTCATCTTGTTTAGAACCAAGTTGGGTCTTCGTGCTCGTGCAGTAGGTGAACACCCATTGGCTGCAGATACCGTTGGTATTAACGTTGCTAAGACTAGATTCTGGTGGGTTACTCTCGGTGGAATGGTTGCAGGTCTCGGAGGAGCAGCGCTAACCATCGGTAACGTTGGATCTTTCGGTCGAGAGATGTCAGCAGGCCAGGGCTTTATTGCTCTGGCAGTTGTAATCCTTGGAAGATGGCAGCCAATCTATGTGACTCTCTCAGCACTGCTGTTTGGTTTCACAATCATTCTTCGAGTTTGGGCTAACCAGGTATCTCCTGGTATCCCAGTCGATTTCATCACCATGGTTCCATACCTTGTTACCTTGGTGGCTGTTGCAGGATTCGCTGGCAAGGTTAGACCACCAGCTGCTTCCGGCCAACCGTATATCAAGGGGTAAGTATGTCTGCAATCAATTGGGATGATCTAAAGAGTGCAGCAATTGCTGCAATGAAAAACGCTTACGCCCCATACAGTCACTTCCCAGTCGGTGCAGCTGCTCTGGTTGACGATGGCCGCATCGTCTCGGGTTGCAACGTAGAGAATGCTAGCTACGGAGTTGGGCTCTGCGCTGAATGTGGTTTGGTTAGCAACCTGTCGATGACTGGTGGAGGCAAGCTAGTCGCCTTTTACTGTGTTGATGGTGCAGAGAATGTTTTGATGCCTTGTGGTCGCTGCAGACAGTTGCTCTTTGAACACTCAGCCCCGGGTATGATCCTCCAGACAGTTAGTGGTCTAAAGACCATCGAAGAAGTATTGCCTGACGCCTTTGGTCCTAGAGATCTAGCCGAAGGTTTTGGCCAAGAGAAGCGTAACTAGAAAGAATCATGTCCAAAGAATATTCAGCGGTTGAACTCATTGTTGCTAAACGCGAGAAGCAGGAACTAAGCACAGACCAAATCAACTGGCTAGTAAACAACTACACCGCAGGCAGTGTTGCTGAAGAACAGATGTCTGCGATGGCAATGGCGATTCTTCTAAACGGCATGAACAGAAGAGAGATCAAAGATCTCACACTGGCCATGATTGCTACCGGTGAAAGATTAGATTTCAGCGATATCACTATGCCAACTGCTGATAAGCATTCAACCGGTGGTGTTGGCGACAAGATCACCCTGATGCTTGCACCTCTTGTTGCCGTCTTTGGTGTTGCAGTTCCACAGCTATCCGGTAGAGGCTTAGGTCATACCGGTGGAACCCTAGACAAGCTTGAAGCTATTACTGGTTGGCAAGCGACACTTACCAACCAGCAAATGCACGACCAGCTTGGTTCTATCGGTGCAGTTATCTGTGCTGCTGGAGCAGGACTAGCGCCAGCGGATAAGAAGCTCTACGCACTTAGAGATGTCACAGGAACTGTTGAAGCTATTCCACTGATTGCATCTTCAATTATGAGCAAGAAGATTGCTGAAGGAACATCTGCTCTTGTTCTAGATGTGAAGGTCGGCTCAGGTGCTTTCATGAAGAACCTTGATAGAGCTAAAGAACTAGCTCAAGTGCTAACCCAACTTGGCGCCGATGCAGGAGTCAAGACCAGTGCACTTCTTACAGACATGTCGACACCTTTGGGTAAGAAGATTGGTAACTCGCTAGAAGTTGAAGAGGCAGTTGAAGTTCTAGCTGGCGGTGGCTCTCAGGATCTAATTGACATCACAGTTGCTCTAGCAACCGAGATGCTCCGTTTGGCAGGTCAGAGTGACGTTGATGTTGCTGCAGCTTTGAATGACGGTAGAGCCATGGATAAGTGGAATGAGATGATCAAGGCTCAGCACGGAGATCCACATGCAGAACTACCTAAGGCTAAGCATGAGCATGTCATCACTGCTACTAGCACCGGTTACCTAAACGAACTAGATGCACTGGCTGTTGGAACGGCATCCTGGAGGCTAGGTGCAGGAAGAGCACGTAAGGAAGATCCGGTTCAGTTTGGTGCAGGTATAGTTCTCCACGCCAAGCGTGGAGATAAGGTCACCGCAGGTGAACCACTGATGACCCTATACACCGATACTCCTGAAAGATTCGAGAGAGCACTTGATGCTCTAAGCACAGGAATCACAAT
This sequence comes from Actinomycetota bacterium, assembly GCA_041165845.1. Taxonomy (GTDB): domain Bacteria; phylum Actinomycetota; class Actinomycetes; order Actinomycetales; family Microbacteriaceae; genus Rhodoluna. Next base: position 8,676 of record JBEAMR010000052.1, read on the forward strand.
CGAAGAGACGAAGAGCTCCTCGCCAACCCCACTAATTCTTGACCGCATCAACGCATAACAGAAAGAAATAATGTCTAACCTCAACATCAAAGCCCTACCTAAGGTATCTCTACACGATCATCTCGATGGTGGGCTAAGACCTGAAACCATCATTGAGTTATCAGCCAAAATTGGTCACAAACTTCCTGCAGATAACCCAGAAGACCTTCGTAACTGGTTCTTAGAATCTTGTGATTCAGGTTCACTGGTTAGATACCTGGAGACTTTCGTTCACACCACTGCAGTGATGCAGACTAAAGAAGGGCTTATCCGTGTTGCTAAGGAATTTGCACTAGATCTAGCAGCTGATGGTGTTATCTACGGCGAGATTCGTTGGGCTCCAGAGCAACACCTTGAACAAGGACTTACCCTTGAGCAGGTAGTTGAATACGTTGAGGAAGGTCTAACTCAGGCGAGACACGAGGTTGCAGTCAAGGGTGGTTTTCTAAAAACCGGTCAGTTGATCACTGCGATGCGTCAGAACGATAGAGCACAGGAGATCGCTGAACTAGCAGTTAAGTATCGTGACCGCGGTGTAGTTGGTTTTGACTACGCAGGTCCAGAAGCTGGCTTTAGCCCAGCTAGACATGCCAAGGCTTTTGCTTGGCTAAATGAACAGCTGATGCCTGTAACGCTCCATGCTGGGGAAGCAGATGGCAAGGAATCAATCAGAGATGCCATCATCGACGGCAGAACTCTACGACTCGGGCACGGTGTTCGCATCATTGAGGATGTATTTGTTGATGCTGATGATGACAGCAAATATGCATTTGGTGATGTTGCTACCTGGGTTCTAGAAAGAGGTATTCCACTTGAACTATCTCCTTCATCAAACCTGCAAACAGGAGCTATCCCTGGTGTTGAAAACCCACAGATGTCAGATCACCCATTTGATGACCTCTACCGTCTTGGTTTCAACGTCACAGTGAACACAGACAACAGATTGATGAGCGGAACTAGCATCACTCGCGAGCTAGAACTACTTACCGAGACCTTTGGCTATGACCTTGATGACATCGAACTATTCCAATTGAATGCAGCTAACGCCGCTTTCATTGACATGGATGTCAGAACAGAAATCATTGAACGCATAACTGATGCTTTCGCTCAAGCTGCTGAGTAATTAATGTCAGAACTGCTAAACCAAGCACTAGCTGAGGGGTCAATCTCAGTTAGAGCAATTGCTTCCAACTGGAAACAGGCAATTGAATTAGCTGGAGATGCACTCGTTACAAGCCAGAGAACAACTACTCAATACACCGTAGCCATGGTCAAAGCATTTGAAGACCTTGGCCCATACATGGTCATCGCCCCTGGCATTGCTCTAGCTCACGCTAAACCGTCTGAGGCTGTATTGGGAACAGGGTTATCCCTAATCACTTTGACCGAACCAGTCGTTTTTGGAAGTGAAGCAAATGATCCAGTAAGGCTTGTCATTGGCTTAGCAGCGGTCGATCACGACAGTCACATTGATCTGATGGCAGCTCTGAGTGACCTGTTGATGGATGTAATGAAAGTAAACATGTTGTTACAAGCTGAGAATGTGGAGCAAGTTCGCGATCTACTTCGTTAGGCTCGAACTGTGAAGATAATTGCTGTTTGTGGGATGGGCATCGGCACCTCAGTACTACTCAAAATGAATGCTGAAAAGGTGTTAGATATCCTTGGCGTCAGCGCTGAAGTCCAGGCAGCAGATATCTCTAGAGCAAAGGTCGATGGACCGTCAGCAGATATCATCTTGACGACACCAGAATTGGTTTACCAACTAGAGAAGATGCCTGGCAAAATCGTTGCCATTGAGCACGTCTTTGATTTAGTTGAAATCCGCGAGAAGCTCTCGGCAGCTCTCAGTTAGTTCAGCCAATAGCGCTTCTGCCTCATCTGCACTTTCCCCAACAGCCTGCAGATAGCACTTTAGTTTCGGCTCAGTACCGCTAGGTCTAATAATCACCCTGCGGTTATCACTCAGAACAAACATCAAACCGTCAGTTGCAGGCAGAGCCTCAGAGCCCACAGCCATGTCGGTGAAGGTGAGGCTCTTGCCAGCTAGTTCTTTAGGTGGGTTAGCTCGTAGAGTGCTCATGGCAGTTGATATCACGCTCAGGTCAGTGACACGAATAGAGATTTGACCCGTTGCAAAGTGGCCATAGCGATTACCCAGCTCCGCCAAGAGATCCCAGAGGGTTCTTCCAGATTGAGCTTCACGTCTAGCGATGTTAGAAAGCATCAGCGCCGCACTAATGCCATCTTTATCCGCAACATGCTCGGGGTCGATGCAGTATCCGAGAGCTTCCTCGTAACCGAAGATCAGGTTAGGAACCTTGCTAATCCATTTGAAACCGGTGAGAGTCTGTTTGAAATCAAGACCATAGTGTTTAGCAACCTCAGTCAAGGCTGAGCTTGAAACGATACTGCAGGCAAGGGTTCCAGAGGATGCAGTCTTGGCAATCTCATCAGCGAGAATCAAACCAACCTGGTCACCGGTTAGTCTCCGCCAACCGTTTTCGGTTGGCAGGGCAATCGCAACACGGTCAGCGTCTGGGTCATTGGCAATGATTAGGTCTGCCTTGTAATCGGTAGCTAGAGCAAACGCTAGATCCAGTGCACCTGGTTCTTCAGGGTTAGGGAATGTAACTGTTGGGAATGAACCATCAGGCTGTATTTGCTGATCAACAGTAATCAGACTCTCAGAACCAGCTCTTGCAAACAGTGGTTCAACAGTTGCCCAACCAACACCGTGCAACGGTGTGTATACAACCTTTAGAGATTTCTTCACAATCGTTCCAGCAACTGCTAGCACACTCTCTAAATACTTCTCACGAATCTCATCACCAATAACTTCATACTCTGAAGATTTACTCAGTGAAGCGAATGTCTCAGTACTTGCAACAAGGCCGATTTCTTTAGAGATATCTGCATCGACCGGTGAGATGATTTGTGAGCCATTGAATGAACCACCTAGATAGACCTTGTATCCGTTATCTCTAGGTGGGTTGTGGGACGCAGTAACCATGATGCCAGCGCTCATACCCAACTCTCTGGTTGCAAAGGCAACCAGGGGAGTTGGACCCATTTGATCTAGAAGTAATACTCGGATCCCCATTCCAGCTAAAACTTCTGCTGAATCCTTAGCGAAGACATCGCTGTTGACGCGACCATCAAAACCAATAACAACACCTGGGGTTGATTCTTTAGAAAGTAGGTAACGGCCAATACCGGCAGCTGCTTGAGCAACTAGAACTCGGTTCATTCGATTAGGGCCGGCACCGAGTTCACCTCTAAGCCCTGCTGTTCCAAACGCAAGGCGTGAACTAAATCTTGAAGCTAGTGCAGCCTCGTCTTTTGCTTGAATGAGTTCTGCAAGTTCCGCTCTTGTTACAGGATCAGGATCTTGGTCATGCCAAGCCTGAGCCTGAATCAAGAGTGTTTGAAGTTCAGTCATGACTAAAGCTTGGTAATGATTTCTGCAAGCAGTGCACTGATTCTAGGTTCTGCTTCTTTACCGGCCTCTAGAACCTCTTTGTGTGAAAGCGGTGTAGCGCTGATACCAGCAGCAAGGTTAGTTGAAAGAGATAAACCGAGAACCTCTAGACCAGACTGTCTAGCAGCAATGGCTTCAAGTGCAGTCGACATACCAACAATGTGAGCACCCATGGCTTTAGCCATTTGAACTTCAGCTGGAGTCTCATAGTGCGGTCCACGGAACTGCATGTAGACACCATCATCAAGAGATGAGTCAACTGTTCTAGCTAGGTCTCTAAGTCTTTGTGAGTAGAGATCGGTTAGGTCAACGAAGTTAGCACCTTCGATTGGGCTAGCTGAAGTGAAGTTGATGTGGTCACTGATTAGCACTGGAGTACCAGGTGCCCAAGAAGTCTTGATACCACCTGCGCCATTGGTCAGGATCATGATCTTGGCCCCAGCTGCTGCTGCAGTTCTAACTCCATGCACTACACGTCTAACTCCGTGGCCCTCGTAGTAGTGAGTTCTAGCACCTAGTACTAGGGCGTGCTTGCCGCTCGGAAGAAGGATTGAACGAATGGTTGAGATGTGCCCAACGACCTCGCTCTTAGTAAAGCCTGGGACATCAGCTGCATCGATGGTGGCGATGGTTTCACCGATAAGGTCTGCTGATTTAGCCCAGCCAGAGCCTAGGGTCATGGCTATGTCGTGCTTTGCAACACCTGACTTTTCAGCAATAACTTGTGCTGCTAGGGAGGCTATTTCGAAAGGATCCGCCTTTGGATCATCCAATGGATTACTCATAGGGCAAGTCTAATCTTCAAAAATGCGACACAATTGAGAGGTGAGTAATCTTCAACAAATCAAGCACCACATCGTGATTATTGGCGGTGGCCCAGGGGGCTACGAGGCTGCAGTTGCCGCTATTCAACTGGGAGCACAGGTCACGTTGATTGAGCGCAACGGGGTTGGCGGTAGCGCAGTTCTCACTGACGTTGTCCCATCTAAAGCCCTAATCGCAACAGCAGATGCGGCTAACTCAGTTAGAGAAGCTTCTTCTCTTGGTATTCGATTTACAGCAAATGGTCAATCAGTTGACCCTAAGGTAGACCTAGACCTAGGTGCTATCAACCAAAGACTTCTCTCTATCGCTAAAGACCAGTCAACTGAGATGACTCACCAACTAACTTCTCTAGGTGTTCGACTAATTCATGGTTCAGGAAGATTAGATGGTAACCATCACGTCATCGTGACTCACCAAGATGGCAAAGAAGAGAAGCTAGAAGCCAAGACCATAATCGTCGCTGTTGGTGCTCATCCTAGAACTATCTCTTCTGCAGAACCTGATGGTTCAAGAATTCTGACTTGGTTAGATCTTTATGATTTGAAGGAACTGCCCGAGCACATGATTGTGGTTGGTTCTGGTGTTACCGGTGCTGAGTTTGCTTCAGCGTTTATGGGTCTAGGTTCACAGGTGACACTAATCTCATCAAGAGACACAGTACTCCCTGGTGAAGATGTCGATGCTGCTGCACTGATAGAAAAAGTATTCATCAGAAACGGTATGCAAGTTCTTTCTAAATCAAGAGCAGAGAGTGTTGTCAACACTGGTAGCGGTGTTGAGGTAACACTTAGCGATGGCAGAGTGATCTCTGGTTCACATTGTTTGATGGCTGTTGGTTCTATTCCAAATACCGCAGGGCTTGGTCTTCAGGAAGCTGGAGTAGAACTAACCGAATCAGGACACGTTGTTGTCAATAAGGTTGCTAGAACATCCAGAGCAAACGTATACGCAGTTGGTGACTGCACAACCTTCCTCCCACTTGCGTCAGTATCTGCAATGCAGGGTAGAACTGCTGTCTTCCACACTCTCGGAGATGTTGCAAGACCAACAGAACTTAGAAACGTAGCAGCCAACGTCTTCACAGCACCTGAGATTGCATCAGTTGGTTGGACTGAGAAAGATGTTCAAGCAGGACTTGTCAATGGAACAGTTCACAAGATAGAACTAGAACTAAACCCAAGAGCTAAGGTCCAAGGCATCAACGATGGTTTTATCAAACTGATTGCATCTTCAGGGGGAACAGTCATCGGTGGAGTAGTGGTAGCACCAAAGGCTAGTGAACTAATTTACCCAATTGCTATTGCAGTTGAAAACAGACTCACAGTCGATCAGGTAGCTAGAACCTTCGCTGTTTACCCATCGATCTCAACATCAATTACTGATGCCGCACGTGCTTTGCACGTTCCTAACCTTTAGTTAGTCTTCGAACTCAATCAAGATAGTTCCAGCTGGAACTGTTGCGCCAACACCTACGTGGATCTTCTTTACCTTGGCGTCCTTGAGAGCGTTCTGAGGAGATTCCATCTTCATGGCTTCTAGAACCAGGAGCTGTTGACCTGCCTTTACTTCGTCACCTTCGGCAACAGCAATCTTTACAACAGTTGCCTGCATCTGAGAGGTTAGGGCTTTACCTGAATCAATCTGAACGTTTGAGTGAGCTTTACGCTTCGGGGCTGAGTGAGCAGGTCTTGAACCACCTGATGCGAAAAGTCGCTTAGGAAGTGAAACTTCAATTCTCTTGCCATCAACTTCTACTACAACGCTGTTACGTTCTGGGCTAGGAGCGCTATCAGTTGCGCTACCTGACCAAGGCTCGATGTCGTTGTTCCACTCGGTTTCAATCCAGCGGGTGTAGATAGAGAACTTGTCCTCTTTACCGATAAAGGCAGGGTCGTTCACAATCTTTCTGTGGAACGGAAGAACAGTTGGCATGCCTTCAATGTGTAGCTCGGCAAGAGCTCTTCTTGAACGCTCTAGAGCTTCTGTTCTAGTAGCACCGGTAACGATTAGCTTGGCAATCATCGAATCGAATGAGCCTGAAATCTCAGAACCAGCTTCAACACCGGTATCAATACGAACACCAGGTCCACCTGGAACATTGAATACTGTGACAGAGCCAGGTGCTGGCATGAAGTTCCTACCAGCGTCTTCACCGTTGATTCTGAATTCGAAAGAGTGGCCCTTGATTACAGGATCTGCGTAGTCAAGCTTGCCGCCTTCAGCGATTCTGAACTGTTCACGAACAAGATCTAGACCTGTTACTTCTTCAGATACTGGGTGCTCAACTTGCAGTCTTGTGTTTACCTCCAAGAATGAGATGGTTCCATCCTGAGCAACTAGGAACTCACAGGTTCCTGCTCCCTGGTAACCTACTTCTTTCAAGATTGCTTTAGAAGATTCGTAGAGACGCTTGACCTGATCTTCAGTTAGGAAAGGAGCAGGTGCTTCCTCAACTAGTTTCTGGTGTCTGCGCTGCAGTGAACAGTCTCTGGTTGAAACGACAACAACGTTTCCGTAGGCATCAGCAATGCATTGGGTCTCAACGTGGCGAGGCTTTTCCAAATACTTCTCAACAAAACATTCGCCTCTACCGAATGCAGCAACTGCTTCACGGGTTGCAGATTCGAAAGCTTCAGTGATCTCATCTTGGTTATAGACAACCTTGATTCCACGACCGCCACCACCGTAGGCAGCCTTGATGGCAATTGGTAGACCGTACTTGGCAACAAACTCTAGAACTTCTTCAGCACCTGATACTGGGTTTAGAGTTCCTGGAGCAAGTGGAGCGCCAACCTTCTCGGCAACATGTCTAGCTGAAACTTTGTCACCTAGTTGGTCAATAGCTTTAGGGGATGGGCCAATCCAAATGATGCCTGCATCGATTACTGCTTGAGCAAAAGAAGCGTTCTCAGCCAGGAAGCCGTAGCCAGGGTGAATTGCGTTGGCACCTGAGCGCTTAGCAATTTCAAGAATCTTTTCAATTACAAGATAGGTCTCAGCACTTGTTGTGCCGTTTAGGGCATAAGCCTCATCGGCCATTCTGGTGTGCATCGCATCTCGGTCTTGGTCAGCATAGATCGCAACGGAGGCGATTCCAGAATCTTTCGCAGCTCGAATGATGCGAACGGCGATCTCACCTCGGTTAGCAATAAGGACCTTGGTAATTTTGGCTGTGTTTGAGGCAGTCATAGGTATTAAGCCTACCTATTTACCCGCGCCAAAGGCTCGGGTATTCGACATCTAGGCTCAAACAGAGATCTCTCAAGGTGGTCAAGCTTAGCCCAACAACGGTGTGGGCATCGCCCTCAATAGCCTTGATAAAGGCTCCACCAAGACCGTCTATAGTGAATGCTCCCGCCACCTTCAGAGGCTCTCCAGTGCCCACATAGGCCAATATTTCACTGTCTGAGAGCTCTGCGAAGTGGACTGTGGTGTTGCTGGCGTGGCCTTTGGCTGGAGGCCTTGGGCTAGAAACACGGTTATCGATCAGCCAGTGACCGCTGTAAAGCCTTCCCGAGCGACCCCTCATGGCCTTCCACCTCTCAATGGCAACCTCAGGTTCATGAGGTTTACCAAGGGATTCACCATCAAGGTCTAGAGCGCTATCGCAGCCAATAATCAGTGCTCCCAGAGCATCTGGGTGTTTTACCACTGCCTCTGCCTTGGCTTTAGCCAGCAGCAGTACTAAATCCGCTGTATTTGAGATCTGACCTGCCTGCATGGCTAGATCTGCAACATATTCTTCATCAACGCCAGGGGCGATAACTATCGGATCAATGCCAGCATCTCTGAGGAGTCTCAGTCGGGCAGGGGATGTGGAAGCTAAAACTAGTTTGGTCACGGGTCAAGACTACCCAAAGCATTGTGAAACACTTATTTAGTGAATAAAACAACTAACTGGTTAGACCAAGTCATTGAAGTGCAAATCGAGAAAGTTGCACACGGTGGCATCTTCGTAGCAAGACACGAAGGCAGGGTTGTTTTTGTATCCCACGTCTTACCTGGCGAGATTGCCAAGGTTCGAGTCTTTGAAGATAAGGGTGGTTCTTTCTGTCGTGCAGAACCAGTTCAGATTATTCAGGCTTCTCCTGATCGAGTTCCGCACATTTGGAAAAACGCAGAACTAGCCGGTGGAGCAGAGTTTGGTCACATTAAGCTTTCACGTCAGCGAGAACTGAAGGCAGATGTGTTAGAAGAAGGGCTGCAGCGCTTTGCTGGAATTGAAATACGTGTTCCAGTTCACGCTGCCCCCGGGGATGACGAAGCGAATGGACTTGGCTATCGCACTCGAGTGCAATTACATGTTGATGAAAACGGCGATGCTGGTCCATACCGTGAACGTAGTCACGAAGTAGTAAGAGTTAGAAAATTACCACTAGCGGTTTCAGAGATTGAAGAACTTGGTATTCATCTGAAGAACTGGCAAGACGTGAAGAAGATTGAGATTGCTTATTCCAGTACTGGTCAGTTGCAGTGGACTATCGATAAGAAGCTCAAGGGTGAAGAGAAGTTCATTGAACGTGCTGGTGGTCGAACATTCAGACTCTCTCCTGGAGCGTTCTGGCAGGTTCACAAAGAGGCTGCAAACCTACTGGCTAATGAAGTTGTTGGTATGGCTAAAGCTCAGGGCTTTGACCCACAGGCTCAGAACTTTGACCTCTACGGTGGTGTTGGCTTATTCAGCGGCGCATTAGCTAACGCATTTGGTTTAGATCTAGAGATCACCACTGTTGAGGCATCCAAGGCAGCGGCAGAAGACGCTAAGCGCAACCTGGTTGATATCAAAGGTGCTAAATCTGTCGCTCTTCCAACTGAGCGTTTTCTTGATGAGCTTGCTTCCCATGGGAGATTAAAGGCGAACAGCACAATCATCATTGACCCACCAAGATCTGGTGCCGGTAAGCACGTAATTGAGAAATTGCTGGAACTATCCCCAACACATCTGATCTATGTTGCCTGTGATCCGATCGCTCTAAGCAGAGATCTAAAGCCGCTAACTGAAGCTGGATACAAGATTCAAAAGATTACAGCATTTGACCTATTCCCACACACCCACCACTTTGAGACCATCGTTAGTCTGGTGAAATGAGCATTACCGTTGCCATGGTTGATGACCACGAAGCCATAAGACTTGGCTTCGCAGGTGCCTGTTTGCAACGTGGATACTCCTTGGTTGGTAGCGCAACGACTGTTCCCGAACTTCTAGAGCAACTGACCGCTAAGCCACAGGTTATTGTTCTTGACCTGTCTTTGGCGGATGGCTCTGAACCAGCTCAGAACGTAAAGGCCTTGATTGATAGCGGAAGCGAAGTCGTCATCTTCTCCATTGCGGATAGAAAGTCACAGGTTCTCTCTGCTCTAAAATCTGGTGCTGCCGCTCTTATAACTAAGAGCCAAAAGATGGATGAACTCCTCGACTGCATAGAACTAGTTGCTGATGGAACGGTTGTGAACACCACCGAGACAGTTGCAGCAATCGACTCTGACCCAGAATTCAAAGTGAAACTAACTGAACGTGAACTGGAAGTGGTAAAACTTTACGCATCTGGAATGTCACTCAAGCAAGTTGCTTTCGAGTTAGGGGTGACCAACAGCACCGCTAAAGAGCACATCGATCGTGTTAGAGACAAGTATTCAAAAGTTGGTAGACCGGTCAGAGGTAAATCTGAATTATTAATCAGGCTTCTAGAAGATGATGAAGATCTGGGAGATCTGCTCTAATGGCAACGCTAACTAAGCCAGGTTCAACCTATGCAACCGCAAGAGTTAATCGACTCATTGGTCGAGCACTATCGGCAGGGTCTATTCTCTTTTCACTTGAAGCTTTCGCAAACTTTTACTCTCAACTTCCACTCCTAAATCCAACAATTGCTTGGGCGGTAATTGGATTGCTGTGGGCAAGCACGGCAACTTTCGTTGTCTCGTTCTGGTTTGGTTCGGCAAATTACCTTTACCTGCGCATTCACGCCATCTATGTTGCGTTGCTTCCTTTGCTTTGGCCTTTTCTAGTTGCCACACCACCGTCACCCTCCGGCTCCTTCTACCCGTGGATCTGGTGGGGAATGTCCACCGGATGGCTGGCTGCAGCATTGAGCTTCAAATTGCGCTGGGTAGTTCTTTATTTCATCGGGGTTAATGTTCTCACTCACTATTTGTTCACCACTCTAGCTGGTGGCTCACACTCAACGCAGACTGCAGTGCTCGATGCCCTATACACAATCCTCACCAACGGCTCAGTTGCCGTGATTGCCCTCATGCTTCGTTACGCAGCCAGTCGTAGCGATAAGGCAAACACCGAAAGAATTGAAGCAGCTATTTTGCAAGCTCAGGCTGAGGCTCAGGCCAGAGAGCGAGCAAGACTCGATTCGCTGGTTCACGACAGCGTTCTCACTGCACTAATAAGTGCAGGTAACGCTTCTTCTAGCGAAGAAACAAAAGCAGTCTCAGAGTTGGCTACGGTGGCTATCGAACGATTGAAAGCTGCGGATGCCAATTATCAAGTATCGGAGAGCATTCTCTGCTCTTCACTATTTGATTCAGTAATTGCCGCCGGTCTTCGAGCTGATCCTCAGCTAGAAACTAAGAAATCCTGTCTGACTAGTTTTGAAGTCAATGGTGAAATAGCTTCCGCTCTAACTGAAGCTACTATCCAAGCCATCCAGAACTCAGTTCAGCACGCGGGAGCTAAAGCCAAACGTGAACTGCATCTCAAATCATCAAATGGAACTTTGAAGATAGTGATTATCGATGATGGTGTTGGTTTTAGACCAAGCCGACTACCTAAGGGCAGGCTCGGTATCAAGCTCTCTATTCAGGGTCGGTTGGAAGCAATCGGTGGCAAGGCTTATATCAACTCAGCACCTCGTAAAGGAACGACCGTAGTTCTGGAGTGGAGTCAGCAGTGATCTCCATCCAACGTTGGATAGCTTCGACTATCCCATTCATCTATGCGATGTATCTGCCAGTGCAGTCGATGCTGCTTCCTAACCCACTTGAAAGAAAGCTAGAGCTCACAGCACTTGCTATCTATGTTGCCTGTGCCATTCCGTCACTGTTTCTATACAGAGGCATCAAGATGCCTTTGTTCCAGGCGGGCATAAATTTCGCTGCAGCGATTGTCATGCCAGCACTTGTAATTACTCAACGTAATGAGCTGGGGGAAAACTCAACCGGTGGCTGGGTGGTAATGGGAACTGCAATCATTCTCACTGCGACTGCAGTGAGGCAACAGCGAGTTTTCGCAATTGCTGGTTCAGTTGCTCTACTTGCTCAGATGTTTCTAACCTACGGATTGATAGCCGCTATCTCTGGAGGCCTCATCGGCGCGCTAGTTCTTGTATTAGCAGGTCTTGGGGTATCGGCTGGAATTCAAAGAGCTAACGAAGAGGTAACCAAATACAGAGCAGAGGAAGAGCGTTCTAAAGCAGAGATTGCGGCAATTGCTGCAACAAGAGCAGAACGAGCTACCAGACTCCAAGAAATCTTAGGTTCGGCGATTCCAATGCTCACCGAGCTAGCCTCACTTAGGGCACCGCTTTCTGCTGAACGAAAACTTGAAGCTAGAGTTCTAGAACTAAGTCTTAGAGATGAAATTCGCGGTAGAAATCTACTTTCACCTGAGCTCAAAGAAGCAGTGAGCAGGTTGCGCAAGTTAGGTGTTGAAGTTGCAGTGCTGGATGAGGGCGGAATGGATCACCTGGATGTCGAGGTAAAGGGTAGGTTGCTGAATCAGGTAGTTGAAGCCTTGGCTGAGATTACACGGGGGAGAGTAACAATCAGAAGCCCAAAGGGTGAAAGTTTCGTTTTGACCGTTGTTGCAACTCTTCCTAAGCAAGCTAAGCCACTTCTCAACCTAAGACTTGCCGCTTAAACCCCAACGGGCCTGGGAGTTAGCTTTCGCCAACTCCTGGCCCGTCCCCTGGAATGAATTCCGAATCCCCTTGATAATTAGGAACTCACTTACGGAATAAAACTAAACTCCGTAGTTAATAATCTGCCGAATATAGAGGCTGTGTATTAGTCCCCACTTTGGGGGACAGGATTAAAAGGGAAATGGCTCCTCCCGTTAGAGAGGAGCCATTGCACGGCCTTCGCTTTATCCCAGCAAAGCTGTTTCTAGTGTATCTAGTCCTACGCTTCCAAGGTTCAAGGCCTTCATGTGGAATTCCTTGATGTTGAAGTTAGCGCCCTGGCGCTTCTTGTATTCGTCTCTGATTTGCTCCCAGATTCTCTGACCAATCTTGTATGAAGGAGCCTGTCCTGGCCAACCGAAGTAACGGTGCACTTCGAAGTTGATGAACTGTTCAGACATGTTTACGTTCTTGCTCATGAAGTCAAGCGCGTAGTCGAAGTCCCACTTGCCGGTGCCATCAAGTCTTGGCTTGCCTAGGTGAACACCTAGGTCCAAAACAACACGAGCAGCACGCATGCGCTGACCATCTAGCATTCCAAGACGGTCGCCTGGATCATCAAGGAAGCCTAGTTCTTGCATTAAACGCTCAGCGTATAGAGCCCAACCTTCACCGTGACCTGAAGACCAAGAAGCTAGTCTGCGCCATGAGTTTAGATCTGCCTTGTTGTATACCTTCTGTGCAATCTGCAGGTGGTGTCCTGGAACACCCTCGTGGTAAACGGTTGTGGTTTCTCTCCAGGTGTCAAACTCGGTAACACCAACTGGAACTGACCACCACATACGACCTGGTCTTGAGAAGTCATCTGTTGGGCTGGTGTAGTAGATACCACCGTGCTGAGTTGGAGCAATCATGCACTCAAGCTTTCTTAGAGGCTCAGCGATATCGAAGTGAGTTCCACTTAGCTTCTCGATTGCTGTATCAGATAGCTTCTGCATCCAAGCCTGAAGTTCATCAGTGCCATGAAGCTTACGCTTAGGGTCGTTGTCCAGAACTTCAATAGCTTCCTGAACGGTTGCCCCTGGCTTAATTTCATTAGCAACGGCGTTCTGTTCTGCAACAACACGAGCAAGTTCTTCTTTACCCCACTCGTAGGTCTCATCAAGATCTACTCGTTTACCTAAGAATCTTGCGCTCAAAAGCGCGTAACGCTCTCTACCGATTGCATCTTCCTTGTTTCCAGCTGGAAGGAGTTCTTCCTTGAAGAAGCGAGCAAGCTTTGCATAACCTTCGGTAGCAACTTCAGCTGCTGCTTCTAGTTCCTTCTTGAGTGAATCAGAAATTGTTCCTTCAGTTGCTTCAGCATTCTTAGCGAACTTTCTGAAGAAGCCATCTGCAGTTAGCAGTTGCTCCGCCTGTGTTACTGCAAGTTCAATCTGACGAATGGCAGGAGTGTCGTTGTGCTTGATACCTTCGCGAAGAGTTGCGATGTATCCCTCGACAGCAGTGTCAACTGCATGCATACGCTTTGACAGGTTCTCCCAGTTTTCAACTGTTGCAGTTGGTGATAGGTCAAAGATGTCTCTGATGCCCTGAGCAGGAGATGCAATTGGGTTTAGATCTCTTCTCCAAAGACCTGAGTCATAAATCTCACCACTGAGTTTTAGGGTTGAGGTCATTGCCAGCTTTGTAACGTGGTCAATTTCGTCTCGAACTGGAGTTGCTTCAACCTTGGCGAGCATTTCTTTTTCAAGCTTGTTGTATTCGGCTGCTGCCTCAGGGCTAGTGTCTTCTAGCTTGTCCTCGCCAACTTTGAAACCTGCGTAGGTAGCAAAGTCAGGACTTAGTTCAACAAGTTTCTTTACCCAGTCTTCGGCGAGTAGGTCTAGATCTGATGGTTCACGAGTCATTTCAGGTCCTTTCAGTTTTATAAAACCTGAAGACAAATCTAGTCCTGTTTTAGTCCATCCCTGGTCGGTACTGCGCTCGCCATTGGCCAAAGCCAGGTAGCAGGTTTCCACGAAGGTTTCCTGAGTTACGGTTCCAAGAGGAGGCAGGCTTCTTAGCCAGTTTCTTCTCAGCAGCCTGTTCAGCCTGAGCGGCCTCAAGGATGGCAATGACAGCAGCTAGCTCTTGGGGAGTTGGGTTCCCAGAGACTACCTTGATGCTCTCAGCGAGGTTTAGTTCTTCACTCATTACAGTGGAATGTTTCCGTGCTTTTTAGGAGGTGTTGCAGCTCGCTTGGTCTTCAGAGCTGCAAGAGCCTTTATGACTGAAACACGGGTGGCAGCAGGTTCTATGATTCCATCTAGCTCACCACGTTCTGCAGCAAGGTATGGGCTAGCAACGTTGTATGTGTATTCAGCAGCTAACTGAGCTCTGAACTTCTTCATGTCCTCACCAGCTTCTTCAGCAGCCTTGAGCTTGTCCTTGAACAAGATGTTCACAGCACCTTCTCCACCCATAACTGCAATCTCAGCAGTTGGCCAAGCAAGGTTGATGTCTGCTCCAAGTTGCTTAGAGCCCATAACGATGTATGCGCCTCCGTAAGCCTTACGAGTGATTACTGTTACCAGTGGAACAGTTGCTTCTGCATATGCATAGATGAGTTTTGCTCCACGACGAATAACACCAGCCCACTCCTGATCGGCTCCTGGGAGGTAACCTGGAACGTCAACAAGAGTTAGAACAGGAATAGAGAATGCATCAGCGAAACGAACAAAGCGAGCAGCTTTTTCGGCAGCATCGATATTCAGGGTTCCAGCTAGTGCCTGTGGTTGGTTGGCAATGATTGCAACCGAAGAGCCTGCGATGCGAGCAAAACCGATAACGATGTTTGGTGCGAAGAGTGGTTGCACTTCTAGGAACTGGTTGTCATCAACAATTGATTCGATTACCTTGATCATGCTGTATGGCTGGTTAGGTGAATCAGGGATGATGGTATTCAGTAGTCTGTCTTCATCAGTAATCTCTAGTGAACTGTTTGATTCGTAACTGATTGACTCACTGAGGTTGTTCTCCGGTAGGAAGCTCAGCAAGTTCCTTGCATAGTCCAGAGCGTCTTCTTCATCACTAGCCAGGTAGTGAGCAACACCTGAAGTCTGGTTGTGAGCGAGCGCTCCACCCAAGGCTTCCATCTCAACTACTTCACCGGTAACTGTCTTTATGACATCAGGGCCGGTAACAAACATATTTGAAGTCTTATCAACCATGATTACGAAGTCAGTTAGAGCCGGACCATAAACTGCTCCACCTGCTGCAGGGCCAAGGATGATTGAAAGCTGCGGGATAACACCTGAAGCCATGGTGTGACGTTTGAAGATTTCACCATACTTACCCAGAGCGATGACACCTTCTTGAATACGTGCACCACCTGAATCAAGTATTCCAATTAGAGGAACACCGGTTGCAATAGCTAGATCCATGATCTTGATGATCTTGTTTCCAGCTGCTTCACCAAGGGAACCACCAAAGATTGTGAAGTCCTGGGAGAAGAGTGCGACCTGACGACCACCGATAGTTCCGATACCGGTAACTACTGAGTCACCGTAAGGGCGGTTCTTATCCATGCCGAATGCTGTTGAGCGGTGTCTAACAAACTCGTCCATCTCAACGAATGAACCTGGGTCAAGGAGTAGCTCGATACGCTCACGAGCGGTCTTCTTACCCTTTGAGTGCTGCTTAGCAATGGCAGCTTCACCACTTGCATAAACTGCCTCGTGGTAACGATTGCGAAGGTCTTCAATTCTTCCGGCCGTAGTTGAAAGGTCGGGCTGATTCATATCGGTCAAAGCGGAGCTCCAATTAGTTTGATTTCTCTGGCTTAGAGCAACTCTATCCAAGAGGTGTCGGTAGGAGGGTCTAACCTTAGGGCTATGGACTTTTCAAATAGCTCAGAATTTGCCTCAAAAGTGGTCTATCTGCCTGAAATAGGCTCAACCAACACGGAATTACTCCACCTCAGCACCACAGCCCCTGATGAATGGCCCGATTTCAGTGTTTTGCTCACTGATAACCAGATCTCAGGAAGGGGAAGGCTTGACCGTTCTTGGGTTGCCAGTCCAGGCGATGCCCTAGCTGTTTCTGTACTTATTCGCCCTAAAACCTTTGGTATTCAAAGCTTTGGCTGGTTACCTCTTCTGGCCGGGTTGGCAATGACCAACTGCGTAAGTTCTCTGATTGAAGATGGTTCAGTTGGTTTGAAGTGGCCAAACGATGTTCTGGTCAATGGCGAGAAGATCTCTGGATTACTTGCTGAGATCCTCCCATCGGGAGACGCGGTAGTAATCGGTGCTGGTCTGAACCTGAGACAGGACAAAGCAGGCTTACCTATTCCAACTGCAACTTCACTCGCACTACACAATGTCTCAGGCTTCGAGCTTGATGACATCCTGGTTAGATATCTAGCCTCACTCAAGAGGCTGTATGAAGACTTCAGTGATGCAAATGGCGATCCAGAGGCAAGTGGGCTGCTTGCTGAAGTTCTAGAGAAGTCAGCAACCGTCGGCTCAAAGGTTTTAGTTCAGCTTCCTGATGGAACAGAGTTTTCAGGTAAAGCAGCTGGTTTGGATAACGATGGAAGACTCTTGGTTGCCATGAGTGATCCAATTGAAATTCGTGCCGTTGCCGCTGGAGACATTCAACACTTGCGACAATAGGTCAGGTGAGCACAACCGAGAGCTACCTTAGCGAGACTGAATTCGCAACTCTGCGGCGTCATGGCTCAGCTCTTGTCTTTCCAGTGTTACTACTTGGGCTGTTTGCTGCCCTTTTTTTCTTCCTTGACCCAAGGCTTTCTGAGGCTTGGCAACATCAAACGCTTCTCGGTTTAGTTTTAGTTGCGGTTCTGTTTCTCTGGCTTATTCCTTCGGTTAGGTATTTCACTAATCGCTATGTGATTTCTTCTAATCGCATCGTTGTTTATCGAGGACTTACCAGCAAGGTTTCCGATCAGGTTAGTTGGAGTGAGATTGCAGGTGTATCAGTTGCGAAGTCGATCCTTTCACTTTCTGGAGATATCCAAATTCACAGGGAGTTTGGGCAAGATCTAGTTTTGAAGAGAGTCGCTAAAGCTAAAAAGTTAGTCAAAGAGATTGAACGTTACCTGGTTTCTAGAAGTGAGAGAAAAACAGAGAGAATTAACCGTGGCTAAATCAGTAGGTGTCATCGGCGGTGGGCAGTTAGCCCGAATGATGATTGTCCCTGCCATCGAGCTTGGCTTTGAGATAAAGGTGTTAGCTGAAGAAGTTGGCTCGCCTGCGAAGCTTGCTTCAACAGTCGGTGATTACACTGACCTGAACACTGTAAGGGAGTTTGCCAAGACAGTTGAAGTAATTACCTTTGACCATGAGCATGTTCCGCTGAACATTCTTGAGACTTTGGTAGCTGAAGGGTTTAATGTTCAGCCAACTCCTCAAGCTCTGTTGTTTGCTCAAAACAAACTTGCCATGCGTAAAAGACTTTTAGAAATTGGTGTGCCAATCCCAGATTGGGCTGAGGTTACTAACTCAGCTGAAATCACTTCCTTCTTATCTGCGCACGGAGGTGTTGCAATTCTGAAGACGGCTGTTGGTGGTTATGACGGTAAAGGTGTTCGAGTAATTCGATCTGTAGATGATGCAGCAGATTGGTTGAACTCTGGTACGCAGCTACTGATTGAAGAAAAGGTCGAGTTTGTTCGTGAACTTGCTCAGCTTTCGGCTAGAACTCCAAGTGGGCAGTGGAAAGCTTGGCCGGTAGTTGAAACGATTCAACGAGATGGAGTTTGCGCTGAAGTTCATGCGCCTGCAGCTAACGCCAATTTGGAATTGGCATCTCAAATTGCCGAGAGCATAGCGACTGGCCTTTCTGTTACAGGTGTTTTGGCTGTTGAGCTATTCGAAACAGCTGATGGCAGATTGTTGGTAAATGAGTTGGCTATGCGACCACATAACTCTGGACACTTCAGCATTGAAGGTTCTGTCACCAGCCAGTTCGAACAACACCTAAGAGCAGTGCTAGATCTACCGTTGGGCTCAACCGAGGGTGCTAGCGCATATGCTGTGATGTTAAATCTTCTAGGCCCTGATTCGCCTAATACTTTCTCTGAGAGATTTGAAGCTGCTTGGGTTTTGGAGAATAACTCACACATTCACCTTTACGGTAAGGAATACCGAGCGGGTAGGAAGATGGGTCACATTACGGCTCTTTCTAGTAAGAGTCTCGCTGATGCTAAAGAACAAGCCTTGGCAACCTATAACGCACTGCTCGCCTAACCTGATTTAGCGCAGGCTAAATCTAAAATGGCTCTTGAGACGATACCTAGGAGAGACCATGAATGCACCAATTGTTGGAGTAGTAATGGGTTCTGACAGCGACTGGAGCATCATGAGCGATGCAGCTCAAGCCCTCAAAGAATTTGGTATTGACTACGAAGTCGAGGTGCTCTCTGCTCACCGAACTCCAGATCGAATGATGGAGTGGGGTAAGGCGGCTGCTGGTAGGGGATTGAAGGTAATTATTGCTGGCGCTGGAGGCGCAGCTCACCTACCGGGCATGATTGCTTCCATCACAACACTTCCTGTTGTCGGTGTTCCAGTAAAGCTCAAGAGTTTAGATGGCATGGATTCACTGCTATCTATCGTTCAGATGCCAGCCGGTATTCCGGTTGCCACTGTTTCAATTGACGGCGCTAGAAATGCGGGAATCTTGGCAGCCAGAATTATTGGTGCCTATGACGAGACCGTTGCGAAGCGTCTAGAAGCTTTTAGTTCTTCTCTTGCAGACCAAGTTGCTCTAAAGAACCAGAACCTTAAATCTCAGCTATGAGTCGTCGCATTCCAGGCGGTGAACCAACTACGCCTTTTCGAGATGTCGAGCGTGCAAGTTCATCGCAGATGACTAAGCGCGCTTGGTGGATTATTGTCCTCAATTTTCTTATGCCTGGTTCTGTTCAAGTTGTTGCTGGTAACCGTCGATTGGGAAGACTAGGTCTTCTCTTTACTTTTGGTTTTTGGGGTTTCCTGGTTATTTCGCTATTGCTTGCTCTTTTTTACAAAATAGGGCTCTTTGCAATCTTCACAACTCCGTTTGTGGCTATTCCACTTGGGTTTCTGTTTATTGCCTACGCAACATTGATCGCCATCTTCTCGCTTGATTCTTTGAGGCTAGCTAGGGTCTATACCTTGCAGAGATCAAAGCCTTTTGTTTTGGTTGGGCTGATTATTACTTCTCTTATCAGCACATTCTTTATTGGGACTATTGGTTCAACAACTATCACTGCAAGTAATTTCTTCAGCAACATCTTTACTCAGTCTGGAACACTTCAGCAGCACGATGGTAGATACAACATCCTTCTTCTAGGTGGTGACTCAGGTTCATCTAGATTTGGCCTTCGTCCAGACAGCATCGCAGTGATGAGTATTAGTGCCACCACCGGCGAAACTGTGAACATCGGTTTGCCTAGAAACCTAACTCGCATTCAATTCACCGAGGGAACACCGATTCACAAAGTTTTCCCAAACGGTTTCAACCACGACTGTGGTGGCCCTTGTATGTTAAATGCAATCTATAAGTCCACCATCGATAACTATTCGTACCTCTACCCATATGCCAAAAGCAATGGTTCAACTTCAGGAATAGAAGCTACTAAGTCAGCAGTGCAGTGGATAACTGGGTTGAAGATTGACGCCTATGTGTTAATCAACATGAGATCATTCACAGGCTTGGTGGATGCAATTGGGGGGATAGACATCACCGTCAAGAAAGCTCTGCCTATTGGTGGTCAGAAGGATTGCTATCCATCCAGCGAACCTGCTGAAGGCAAAGAGTTTTACCGTGATGGTAGTTACTGTCCCGATGCCATGGGTTGGATTGAAAAAGGTAAGCAGCACATGGATGGTAGGACAGCTCTCTGGTATGCAAGATCAAGGCACAACACCAACGACTACGACCGGATGAAGCGAACTCGAGAGGTCGAAGCTAGGGTCTTAAAGAAATTAGATCTGCAAACTTTGGTTTTCAGATTCGGCGCTATTGCTGGAGCAAGTTCAAAGCTGGTTCGAACTGATATTCCACTTGGGTCAGTGCCTGAACTTATTGACCTAGCACTAAAAGCTAAATCCAAGGGCATCAAGAGTCTGCAATTGTCTTATCCAACCATTCAGGCTGATAACCCGGACTTTTGGCTAATGCGCAAGCTCATCTTCTGGAAATTGAAGAAGTATAAATAAGCCGCTTTGAAGTTTCGCACAGCCAATTAACAGGCTCTCAAAGTTAGTCTAAAAACATGAAAAAGTTATCTTTGCTCGTTACTGCCACTGTGTTGGTGTCTGTTCTCAGCGGTTGCTCGCTCTTGTATCCAAATGCGGGTAAACCAACTGATAGCCCTAAGCCAACCGAGACCGAAACAGTCACCCCAACTGTTGAGCCAACTGAGACCGAAACCCCAACACCTGAGCCCACAAATAAGGCAGAGGCAAGCGTTGAGATACTCGATGCTTATGTCGATGCTCCGAACGGAATCATTCAGGTAATCGCTCAAATTACTAACTTCAGTGAGGACGGTGGAACCTGCACTGCAACCTATACCAACGGTTCAAAGAAGGTAACGGTTAGCCAGCCAGCCGAATCAAATGCGGCTAACACTCAGTGCCGCCCGCTTGAAATCAACCTGGGGGGTTTGCCAGCAGGGGAAGCAAGCATCACAGTTACCTACGAATCAACTAAATACTATGGAGTTTCAGCTCCAAGTTCGGTGACTCTGTAAGTGATTGGCAAGCGGCTAGCTAAGTTTTGGGTTGCAACAGTTTCACTGTTGTTGACCTCAGTTAGCCTGACCGCGATAACTCCTGCCGAAGCTTTAGACGGATCAAAGTTTGATCCAGGGCTAATCATTTCTGACAGTGTTTTCTTTGACTTCGGTACGATGACAGTAGATGAAATTCAAAGGTTCTTGGAATCACAGGTTCCGGTTTGTAAATCAAGCCCAACTGGAATGCCATGTCTTAGAAACTACAAAACAGACACTCCAGCCAAGCCCGCAGACCCCGGCAAGTGTGCGGCAATGCCCGCCAAGACCAACATCTCTGCAGCTCAGATTATTTATGACATCTCAAGAGCCTGTGGAATTAACCCGAGAGTGCTCCTTGTTGTCCTTCAGAAAGAACAGGGTTTAGTTCAGGCATCGATACCTTCTCCATATATGTATAGGGCTGCGATGGGTTACGGTTGTCCTGACAGTGACCCCGGTATCTGTGGAAAGGTTTGGACTGGGTTATTCAATCAGGTTTATAAAGCAGCCGGTCAGTTCCAGTGGTACGGAGATCCAAATGGTTCTTTCACTTACCTAAGGCCTGGTCGAGTTGTCTCTGTCTCTCTGCACCCAGATGCATCAAGAAACTGCGGTAAGAAGTCCTTTACTCTAAAGAGTCAGGCGACCGCCAACCTTTACTACTACACACCTTTTGTTCCAAACGCGGCGGCGCTAAATAATCTGCGAGGAACCGGAGATAACTGTTCGTCTTACGGAAATAGAAACTTTTGGAGATTCTATTGGGATTGGTTTGGGTCTCCGATTGGTGGCGGCTTCTTACTAAAGAGCTCTACCAGCGATCCGTATTTCATCTCTAACGACATCAAGTATCCAATCACAGATCCTGAGCTAGTGAAAGACTTGGCCCCACTGGGTCCGCTAGGAGAAATCTCCAAAGAATACTTAGATTCGTTCAAAACTGGTATTCCGATGACCAAAATCATCAAAACCGCTCCAGTGAATAACGTCAGCACGTACTACTTTGTTAGTGGGGGAAAAAAGTATTTGCTTGCTAACTGTGAGCAGGCAACGAATATGGGGCTTGATTGCTCTAACGCTGTTCAGTTGACTCAAGTTCAACTCGATGCACTTCCGACCGGCCCGTACCGTCCAGACATTACTGGAGTTGCCAAAACTATTCCGGTTGCACCAGCCGTAGCTTCATACTTCCTCGTAACAAACAAGATCAAAATTCCATTGGATTGCACAAAAGCATCAACTCTAGGTTTCAAGTGTGAGAAAGCTGTAGCTTCCAGCGCTGCAAAGCTTGATGCACTTACCACCACTAAACTCACGCTGGCAACAACAGGCATTTCTCCACTGATAGTAAATACCGATGGCACTAGGTATCTGATTAGCGGAGGCACCAAGCGCGAGGTGCTAGACGATGTATCACTAGCTGATGTGGCAGTCACAACTAGAACACCGTCACCTTTGACTCTTAACACTTTCAGCTACTTGCCTTGGGGTGCTCCAATTGCAAAAGACCGCAGTTTGTTTGTCAATAGAGATCTAAAGCGTGAAGGCGTAATTGTTGACGGCAAGTATTTTGACATAAAACCCGAAACAAGAGCTGACGTTGATTTCACCAAATGGTTTAGGACATCAACTGGGACTCTAAGTGCAATTGGGTTGAGTGCTGTCACTAGCGCGAACCCAATAACCTCTTTGGTGGTTGACGAAGATGCGGTGCGTTGGATAATAAGTGATGTCGGCTGGATCAAGGTCACTGATAAATCAGACTGGACCAAGCAAGCCACTCCAATTACCAATGCAGCTCTTCGATCAATTCCGCTCAGTGAGCAAGTTATCTCTGGCGATAACTTCATTCGAGCAAAAGGACAGAACGTGATATACCTTCTGGATGATGGTCAGATTCGCGCAACCTACAACGCTGCTGACAGAGAAATATTCGGTGTCGGCTTGTCCAGCACAACACCAGTGAGTGTTGCCCCAAGTTCGCTCAATCTAATCCCAAAGAGTGTGATGATTCTTCCGGCTGGGACCGTAGTGAAGAATAAGAAGACAAATGTCGTTGGAATTGTGGAAGGTGGTAGCAGGATGGTCACTTTAGGTGATACCTCAATGCAATTGACTCTGCCAGCTCCAAGAGCGCTCACTCCGCTTCAACTGGTTGGCTACCACGAGACCGAGATTCTCGGTTCATACAAAGTCAGGTGTGATGGTGAGGTCTATTTAGTGTCTGATTCTCAACTTCATGAAATCCCGGTTGCAACAGCTAGAGAATATCCTGGTCGGGCCACGACCCTTAGCCCAGAAACATGTCTCTATCTCAGTCCTTCACCTAAACAGTTCAGCCAATACATAGGACTCAGAACTGTTGACGCTAAGACCAAGAAGACCTCGTATAAGGCTTTCAAGGTAATCAGGGGTGTTCGCTATCCATTCAAGAATCTTGCGGACTACAAGATCGATAATTCAACTGGACTGCAGCTCAACTGGGTGACTGAGGCCTTCCTAAGCAATCTTCCACTCGGGGCAGAAATACAAACTCCAGGAAAGCCTGTGGTTGTGGAACCTGAGGCTAAGACATACAAAATCATCTCTGGGGACTCACTTAGCTCAATAGCAGTCAGGTTCAACACCACGGTTGCCATATTGATGAGACTAAACGGCATCAACAATGCTGACCGCATTGCAGTTGGTCAAATAATCAAATTGCCTTAGTGACGTTTCAGTCTTGTAATTGGTCGCTTACGAATAGCCTCAAGCTTAGGTTTCTTAGAGTTTTTCTCAAGCATTTCTTCAGGGTCATAAGGCTTGATGGCGAAGATGATGAGCATGAACATAGCTGACTGAACCAAAAGTCGAGACTCTGTAATTCCTCTAATGAGTTGAGTTACAAGAAGCAATAGCGGCCAAAGGTATAAAACGTGAGAGTGGTGAACACCTAAGCGCCAGGTCTTGATAAATGTTCTGGTCAGCAAAATTAGGAACAGCACTAAGCCAACAGCTCCTAGCTGGAGTGCCATCTCAAGGTAGGAGTTATGTGCCTGGAAGTATTCAATACCGTTGATCACAATCAACCCTGAGAAAGGTTCAACACCTGGCACCCACACGCCGGTGAAGCCCCAACCTTCCAATGGTCGCTCGGAGACAAGGTTGAATACGGATTTCCAGATGTCAGTGCGGTGAGTCATATCCGGGCTCTTACCGAGGAACTCAAACACAACTTTTCTGAAGATCAGTACTACGAATCCGGCGGTTCCAGAAATAGCCCAAGCAATCCGGTAGTAACGATGCCTAGTGTCTCGGTCTTTGCCTTCAGCAAGCAGTGATACTAGACCAGCCAGACCTACGGCAACTGTCGCAAAGACAATTCCTGCTGATCCTGAAAGAACGATGGTGACGATTGCTAGCAGGATGCTGACAGCCGTTAGATACTTGTGGCGCTTTTCAATAGCAAACTCAATCAGGAAAGTTATCAAACCCATCAGCGCCCAAGAACCCATAAAGCTGTTTCGCAAAAGAAGGTCATCGATGGTTCGACCGTCAGGTACCTGCCCGATGCTTCTAATTGACTGGAAGAGGTTCTCATCAACTCCAAGTACTGAAGCCTGAGCCATTAGAGAAAGTGTTGATATGAACAGTTCATAACCCAGAGCGGCAAAGATGATTCCTCTTACTGTATTTGCGAAGATGTTGAAAATCTGACGCCAGGAGAACACTGCAATAAAGCAAAGGGCAGCAAGCACAATCCCAGCTTGGACCAGGAAGCTAGATATTGTTTTACTCGGGTAATAAGACCAGAGCACGGAACCCAGCATTAGGGCAATTAATAGGGTCAACTCAATGGGAATCTGTCTAAGGACTCTTCTCCAATCAGATTTGAAGAAGAAGTAAGCAGATCCAGCTAAAGCTACGGCTGAAGCTGCATACCAAGTTAGCCATGAAGGGGTTAGGTATAAATACTCCTGAGCAAATAGAGCATCCCCAAAAACCAACAGAACCAGTGTTAGGTAGCCGATAGCAAAAGCGCTCTTAGGCACCTGCCCGCTTACAGTTTTGCTGGTGATAGACATTTGTACTCAAGTCTAGGGTGGCTTATGGCTAGAGGTATTTCCCCTTAGTTAGGCTATTGGAATGCTTGTGAAACTAACGAATCAACCGATGGATTACGCGTGGGGGTCAACCAACCTAATCCCGGATTACTTCGGCATTGAACCAACCGGCAAGCCAATGGCTGAAATTTGGTTTGGAACCCATGATGGTTCTCCTACGCAGGTTCAAGACTTAGATATTTCGCTGCAGGATTTGCGAGTGGCTAGAGGAATGCCAGACAGGTTACCGTTCCTACTCAAGATTCTTGCTGCCGATGCACCTCTATCTATTCAGGCACATCCAAACCCAGCTCAGGCTAAAGCAGGTTTCGCAACTGAAAACGCAGCAGGTGTAGCAATTACAGACTCCAAGCGAAACTACAAAGACGACAAGGCTAAGCCTGAAATGATTGTCGCTCTAACAGAAACATTCGAAGCCTTGGTTGGATTTTCAGATACAAGATTGATTATCGAACGTTTTGCTGAAATACGAGAAGCAAGTTCCTCTGAGCGACTAAACGCAGTTCTTAGTCGTTGGTCTGAAATTCTGCAGAGCGAGGATGGACTCCGTCAGGTTTGTCTCGAAACTCTGAGTTCTCCTGACCTAGATCAAGCGCTAATCTCTGATTTGGTAGATGCTGCAGAACAGTGTCCTTCGCTTGTTGATTTAGTTACTCACCTGAGTGCTCACCATGGTTTTGACCGAGGAATAGTTACTGCTCTCTTGATGAATTACGTAGTTCTCTCTAAGGGGGAAGCAGCTTTCGTTCCAGCCGGTATGCCACACGCTTACCTTTCAGGTCTAGGGGTTGAAATCATGCTGGCAAGCGACAATGTGCTCAGAGGTGGACTCACTCCAAAGCATATTGATGTTGTTGAGTTAGGTAAAGTTTTGGTTTTCGAAGAAACAGAGGCCAAGCCTGTTCAAGTAAGAAAGCTTGCTGTCGGTCTAGAGGAATTTGATATCCCGACACCTGAGTTTCATTTCTATCGAGCTACTCTTTCAGCAAACAATTTGCTAGTTGATTTGAACCTGCCAGGAGATGCAATCGTGCTCTGCACCTCAGGAGCAATTGCAGTAAGTTCTTCCAAGGGGGAGAGAGAAGTAATTAACCCTGCCGAGGCAGCTTTCATTTCTGGCGATGCTCGAACCTTCAGCTTGGCAGGGAACGGTGAAGCTTTCATAGCGATTAGTGCCTCATAATCTCTAATAGGGAACAGCAGAGGTTCAACCCTTGGTTGAGTGTCTGGTTCCTCTGAACACTTTCTAGACTGGTGTATTTGATCGGCTTAAACCTTAGTTATCTAATTGTTAAGGCTTTATAACACCTTTCGATTTGACCTACTCTCAACTTGACGGCATGATACTTACAGCGTTGTAATTACAACTGTGAAATCCGGCCTGAAGGTTGGAAAGCTTGAGAGGAACGTATGTCCCTAAATGATGACAACGGATTTGTCGCCGATGACTGGTTCGTTGATCCAATTCTTAGAACCATTCTCGGGGGAGACCAAAGTGCAGATACTAACCCTCTAGCTTGGCAGCGTGATGCACTTTGCTCACAGACCGACCCTGAAGCTTTCTTCCCGGAAAAGGGTGGTTCAACCAGAGATGCTAAGCGCATTTGTTCAGGCTGTGATGTCCGCCAGCAGTGTTTGGATTACGCACTAGCTAACGATGAGCGCTTCGGCATTTGGGGTGGCCTAAGCGAGCGCGAACGTCGCAAGCTAAAGAAGCGCGCCTAGTTCTAGGTAGGGCCACGGCGTGAGTGTGCGTGTGGTGGCAGTCGTTGTATCCAACGATGAACCCCAATATCTTCAAAGTGCATTAGCAGCGCTTGCCAATCAAAGTTTTCGCGTTGAACGCACATTAGTTGTCGACTCTTCTTCAAGCCCAGAAGTTGATGAGGTTCTAAACAGATTTGTTTCGACATCCACCCAAAATGCAGTTCTTCAGATAAAAGAGTCTGCAAGTTTTGCAGAACTCGCTGCCACTGGAATCAAACAAGCACTCCAGGGTTATGAATCTATCGATGACATCGCAATCTGGTTGCTGCACGATGACAGTGCTCCTGAAGTTCATGCGTTAGCTGAATTGGTTAGGGCATTAGAACTTTCCCCTTTGGTTGCTATTGCTTCTCCTAAGCAAGTTTCTTTTGAGAACCCGAAGCTTATTGAGCAGATGGGGTTGACCGTTACCAAGTCGCTCAAACCTTTTTCACTTGTTACGAACGAATTAGATCAAAAGCAATTCGATTCGATGAGCGATGTGCTTGCTGTTACCAGTAGCGCGATGTTGATTAGAGCGACAAGTTGGGCTGACCTCGGTGGTTACTCACTAGATGCTCCAGAACTGGCAGCAGACATAGATCTTGGTATTAGGGCACGGCACAACGGGAATCGCGTGATAGTTGTTCCAACTGCTCGTGTTCGACATGCACAGCTCACGCTTTCAGGCAAGAGAAAAAAGAAGTGGCTGGGTGGATCGGTCAAGTATGGCATTGCCAAAGCAACCAATCACCTAAGACTTTCACACAGCCCACTTTTGCTCGCGTTCCTCTACTGGTTGGCACTACCCGCTTACTCTGTTGTCCAAGTTCTCTGGTTGCTATTGGTAAAAAGACCTGATCGAATTCTCTTCACACTCAAAGCAAATTTTTGGGCTTTCTTTACTTTCAGAGCAAGACTTCGTGACCGTCATGGCTTTCGTGTCAAGAAGTTTGCTCAACTGTTTGCCACTCGTGAACAAGTAAAGGCGAAGTCAAGACTTGCCTTTGAATACGCAGAACAAAAACTCAAACTTGAAAGCTTTGGGGAAACTGCAACACTACTTCGACCAAGCTTAGGCTTTGCTGCGAGCGGCGGTCTCTGGTGGATGTTTGCTCTCATTGCAATCTCATGGCAGTTCTTTCCAATGGGTGAAAGCGTCAATGGTGGTTTTGCTCTTCCCATAAGCGATAGTTGGTTACAACTCTTCTCGAATACAGGTGCAAGTTTTCAGAGTGTTGGGCTTGGTTTGGCAGCACCAAGTGATCCTTTCAATTGGGTCCTTCTCGCTATCGGTTCGCTAACCTTCTGGGCTCCGAACCTAGCTTTGAGTACACTGCTTCTTTTAACTAAAGCATTGGCTTTTGCTGGAGCATGGCGGTTGATATCACTGGTGACCGCTCGAGGATCGTTGAGAAGCATTCTGGCTTTGGTTTATGCGTTCTGGCCAGCTCTGAACGTCTCTCAGATTGAAGGTAACTTCCCAGCAGTTATCTTCAGCATTGCTTTGCCTTGGTTCATATTTGGTTTGGCTAGAGCAGCTCGTATTGGCGCAACGACATCGGTGCGTTCAGCAGAGCAAGCCTGGTCTTGGATTGCCGTGAGCGGATTGTTATTTGCAGTTGTTACTTTGAGTGCACCAAGTGTATTGCCTGCACTTGCTGTAATCGGAATTACCTTCGCTGTGATTGCATACAAGCGAGTCGGTTCCTTGCTATTTATCGCATTACCTGCTGCCGCATTAGTGCTGCCCTACTGGCTGTTCCAGATTTTGGGAAATGACAATTGGTTAGGGATTCTCGCTGACCCAACGATTTCAATTCCAGTTGAAAGGCAAAATCTACTAGATCAGTTAATTGGTGGAGATCTGCTCCTAGGTTGGGCAGCACTTGGCTTCCTAGGCCTTGCAATTTTGTCACTTATTAGCAAAGCCAGGGGAGTGTTGATCGCCTGGTTTATTGCATTTGTGGCGTTTGCAAATCTGATTTTTATTTCTGGAATAAGTTTCACAGGTGGCGGGGTTGGCTCTATCTTTGTTGATCCGACACTCACTGTTCAGAACTCAACTACTCCGGCACTGATGCTCCTGATATTGGCAGTTCTAGTTGCAGTTGCTCTCTGGCTTGAGTCATTGACTCGAAATGGGTTTAGAGCTCTTATTGTTGGGGTCGCAGGTTTGGCTGTAGCAGGTCCACTCGCAGTTAGTTCTGCGCTGAGTGAAAGTGAAGTTAGTTTTGGCCAAGCAAGAAACATTCCTGCGATTGTGACAGCTGAGGCTGCAGCCGGTAGTCCATTGAAACTGCTTGTAATCACCAGAGATCAGAATATGAGCTTCAGAGCAGAAGTTATTTGGCCGGATGGAGTTCGACTAGATACGATTTCAACTGCCTATCGACTCAGTGACTTGAATGCTGGAACTCTCAAGGATTCTCCAGATCAAGATTTGATTGCGAATCTAGTGGCTAATTTGGTTTCCGCTAATGGTAAAAACCTGACCGACAGTTTCAAGAAGTCTGGAATTGGTTATGTTGTTGTGCCAGATAGAGACGGTAACGGCGAGCTAGGTGTTGCCCTCAACTCTGTTTCTCAACTCGGTGAAGTTGGTTTCACAGAGTTTGGTCAACTCTGGAGAGTGAGCGAAATCTCCGCTCAGGGTAATAACGACCTTCCACTTTGGTCAATCACCAAAGGAGTGCAACTGGGTGTTCTAGTTGGATTTATGTTGCTAGCTCTGCCAACTTCTCGAGGGCGTAAGAAACAAAACCAACTTTCACCATTTGAAAGTCTCAGCACTGAGGAGAGCGAGTGATGATTATTCGAATCCTTAGAGCTCTAGTTGTTGCAGCCGCCTTTGTTGGAATGTATTTGTATGCTCCAGGTTTGCTTGAGCTTTCTACGAGAAAAGTGGAATCAGCCCAGCGAGTGGTTAGCGCGAAAGATCTCACTCTTACCTGTTCTGGAGCTGCCTTTACAGCTGGTGGGAATTCCGGAACTTCAACATCTAAGTTCACTCGACTTAGTTCGACCGCAGTTGCGCTGAGTTACAGCGGTGCCAGCGGTACTAAGCTCAAAGGCCTAAATGGCAAGCAGACTACCGGGTATGGGATAAGACAAGACCAGTGGTCACGTATCAAACAGGCGCAATCTCTAACTATTACAGATAGCTTGGGGACAACCGCTCAAGGCTCAATGCTGCTAACTGGCAACCAGCTGCAGTATCTCAGCGATAAGAACATCAAGGGACTGCTCGCTGCGCCTTGCCTCCGAGCTCAAAGTGAGCTTTGGTTAGTCGGTGGCTCTGTTGCTGTTGGCCGTGAAGCGATTCTGATTTTGACCAACCCAACTTCAGTGGATGCAACTGTTGATTTAGAGATCTTTACCGAGAACGGTATTTCTAATAGCGCTGGGCTTTCCGGTATTGCCGTACCGGCTGGTAACACCGAGGTTATTCCATTAGCATCTTTTGTCTTTAGATCAGAGTCCATGGCTGTTCACGTAAAGAGTTTCGGTGGTTCAGTTACTGCACTGATTCAGCAGAAGGCTGTTCGTGGCCTCAAGGCCTCCGGAGCTGATTACATCTATCCAACTGGCGTAGCACAGAGAGTGAGTGTATTCCCAGGTATTTTGATTAGAAGACCGATGGATAGCGCGAAGCTTAGAAAACTTGATGATAAGTATTCAGATGTGAAACAGAATCTAAGAGTTTTTGTGCCTGGTGATAAGGAGGCTCAGATCACTCTTGAAGTTCTTGGAACAGATGAAGAGACTTTCGGAACGGTCATTTCTGTTACCGCTCCTGCGGGTAAAGTCACTGACTTTGATATCAACGGTTTGGCTGAGGGTGACTACGTCGGATACCTACGATCAGATCAGGATGTTTTCTCTAGTGTGCGTTTGGTTAGAAGCCGAGTCGGCGATGACGCCTACACAGATTTCGCTTGGATTAACCCCGCTGAAGGTTTCACATCGCCTAGATACCTAGCCGTTCCAAAAGCTGGAATTAGTAAGCTTTCAATCGCAAATCCAAATACTGAGGCGACCAAGGTTTCGTTGAAGTTTGGTGAACTATCTATCGAACGCAACATTGCTGCCGGTGCAGAGATAGTTCTGCTTGCACCAAGTGGTCAGTCAATCGGAATCTACCCAACTACTCAACCGGTTTACTCCAACCTTGTCGTTGACGTTGATGGCAGGATTTCAACACTTCCAGTGTTAGACGAAAAAAACTTAGGTGGACAGGTTTGGATTAACGTCCACTAGTTTTCTGGGTCATCTCCAAAGATTAGTTCCCACGGTTCTTTGCCTATTAGGTGAGCCGCAGCCTCGAATACATAGTGCTCGATTCTTACTCGGTCAGCATTTGAGTTAGAACCTTGAAGGTTATCAAGACGAAGAATCGGTAGTCGATAGATGACGATAGTCATGGTCTCTGCTCTCGTGGACCATCTTCGAACATGTGTGGAGTTTGCCCCCAGTACTGGGGCATCCATTATTCGCCAGTTGAGGTTACCTAGCTCTTTGGGCCAGGTTTCTCTTAGGTAGTCACAGGTGCTGGCAATTATTCCCGAGAACTGGTCTGAGGCTGAGGCGCCTGTTTTGTATAGGGATCCGGAGAGCGAGTGACGTATGCCACGCCCGTGGCGGTCTCTAGAACGCTGGGCTCTGGCTCGGTCTAACATGATGCCATTGTATTCTTGACTAGTTGATCGAAGGGAAATCGTGAGCGTTAATTGGGATGCCATTGTAAAAACATATGATGTTCGTGGCCTAGTAAATATTGATCTAACTGCAGATGTTGTTGAAGCACTTGCAGCTGGCTTTGTTGATGAGTTAGAGGCAGCTGGACAGTCCGTGATTATTGGACATGATATGCGTGACTCTTCACCTCTTTTTGCAGAGGCTTTTGCTCGTGGAGCTCAAAAACGCGGAGCAAACGTTATTTCCATTGGTTTATGTTCTACCGATGAATCATATTTCGCATCCGGTTCTCTAAATCTTCCGGCGGCCATGTTCACTGCTAGCCACAACCCAGCAACATACAACGGCATTAAGTTTTCTCGTGCTGGCGCTCGCGGAATAAGTTTGGATACCGGTCTTGCTGCTATTCGTGATC
The DNA here is from genome assembly GCA_041165845.1 of Actinomycetota bacterium. Taxonomy (GTDB): domain Bacteria; phylum Actinomycetota; class Actinomycetes; order Actinomycetales; family Microbacteriaceae; genus Rhodoluna. Next base: position 40,603 of record JBEAMR010000052.1, read on the forward strand.
GCGCAAAGGTTTATCTAGCCGAAGGCATTACAAAGGTCAATACACCTGGCACATTCTCTACCAAAGATGTTTTGGCAGATTACGCGGCCTATCTTCGTCAGCTTGTCGATCTAAGCAATGTCAAGCCGATGCGAGTTGTCGTAGATGCTGCTAACGGCATGGGTGGACTAACCGTTCCAGCAGTACTTTCAACTGCAGCGGGATTACCTGCTCTTCCCATTGAAATTATCGATATGTATTTCGAGTTAGATGGAACTTTCCCTAACCACGAAGCAAACCCACTTGAGCCAGCTAACCTCGTAGACCTACAAAAGGCAGTTGTCGCTCACAAGGCTGACCTTGGTCTTGCATTTGATGGTGATGCTGATCGTTGTTTCGTTATCGATGAGAACGGTGATCCGGTAACACCTAGTGCTGTTGCTGCAATGGTTGCTCGTCGCGAGATCGCCAGAGTGAAATCGCTAGGTGAATCAGCTGAAATTACCGTTCTATACAATCTGATCACCTCTCGAGTGGTTGCTGAAGTTATTGCGGAAGATGGGGCTAAGGGCGAGCGCACTAAGGTCGGTCACTCATTGATCAAGGACCGCATGGCTGAGACAAATGCCATCTTCGGTGGTGAGCACTCAGCTCACTACTACTTCAGAGATTTCTGGGGAGCAGATAACGGCATGCTTGCAGCGATGCACGTTTTGGCAGAGTTTGGTTCACAGCCTGAGAGCCTTTCGGCTATCTCTAAGCAATACAACCCATATTTCCTAAGTGGGGAGATCAACTCTCGAGTTGAGGATGTGCCAGCGGCTAAGGCCAAAGTTGAGGGAAGATTTGCTGATTCCAGCACAATTGACTACTTCGATGGCATCACTATTTCAGGCACTGATTCAGCAGGAGGCTGGTGGTGGCTGAACGTTAGAGCGTCTAATACAGAGCCATTGCTGCGCCTAAATGTTGAGGCTAAGACCCTGAGCACCATGGAATCGCTCAGGGATGAAGTTCTGGCCCTCATCCGAAGCTAGTCCCCGGGTTTTATAACGAACCGGAAACGGGGATAATAGAGACAATGAAGCCTGTGAATAATTCAACCGAAACCCGTGTCGACTATAAAGTGGCAGACCTTGCCCTTGCTGACTACGGACGTAAACAGATCCAACTAGCCGAGAACGAGATGCCGGGACTTATGTCGCTGCGCGAAGAGTTCGGTCCGCTGCAGCCACTTCGTGGTGCACGAATTGCTGGTTCATTACACATGACCATACAAACTGCAATCTTGATTGAGACTTTGGTCTCGCTTGGTGCAAAAGTTCGTTGGGCATCATGCAACATCTTCTCAACGCAAGACGAAGCTGCAGCTGCGGCCGTTGTCGGCCCTCATGGAACTGTTCAGGCTCCCAAGGGTGTTCCAGTTTTCGCTTGGAAGGGTGAAAGCCTAGAAGAGTATTGGTGGTGCACCGAACGTATCTTCGACTGGACTGAAGAAGCCATGGCTGAAGGTGCTGACTACATCGGCCCAAACATGATTCTCGATGATGGTGGAGATGCAACTCTTCTTGTCCACAAGGGACGTGAATTCGAACTAGCTGGTTCAGTTCCGCCAGCAGGTGTTGAAGATAACGAAGAGTATCGAGTAATTCTCAATCTGCTGTCCGAACAGTTCAAAATCTCTAACAATAGATTCACTCGCATCGCTGAGGACATCTACGGTGTTACTGAAGAGACCACAACAGGTGTTAAGAGACTCTACGAAATGCTAAAGCGTGGAGAACTTTTATTTCCTGGCATCAACGTAAATGACTCGGTTACCAAATCTAAGTTTGATAACAAGTATGGAATTAGGCACTCGCTACCGGATGGTCTGAACCGTGCAACCGACATTCTTATCGGTGGCAAGACTGCTTTCATCGCAGGTTACGGAGATGTCGGTAAGGGTGCAGCTGAGGCTATGCGTGGTCAGGGTGCACGAGTAATCATCTCTGAGGTAGACCCGATCTGTGCTCTGCAGGCAGCTATGGATGGTTACCAGGTAACAACCATTGACCGTGTAGTTTCAGAAATCGACTTCTTTATTACTGGTACTGGTAACGCAGGCATCATCAGACCTGAGCACATCGAGAAGATGAAGCACCTTGCAGTGATTGCCAACATCGGTCACTTCGATAATGAGATTGATATGGATGGCATCGCTCGTATGCCTGGCATCAAAAAGATTGAAGTCAAGCCTCAGGTTCACCAGTGGGAGCTGCCTAACGGTAAATCAGTTCTTATCCTTTCTGAGGGAAGATTGATGAACCTAGGTAATGCCACCGGTCACCCATCTTTTGTCATGAGCACATCGTTTAGCAATCAGGTACTAGCCCAGATCGAGCTATTTACCAAGAGGTCGGAATACCCAATCGGCGTCTACATCTTGCCTAAACACCTAGACGAGAAAGTTGCTCGTCTGCACCTTGATGCTCTTGGAGTTGAACTGACCCAACTTTCAAGTGACCAGGGAAGATACATCGGAGTGGAGCCACAGGGCCCATTCAAACCAGATCACTACAGATACTAGAAAGTACTTTAGATGTTCAAAATTCTTATCGTTGAAGACGATGACGCTCTTCGTGAGACATTAGAAATCGGTCTACGTTCTAACGGGTTTGACGTATGCCAAGCAGCGACCGGCACCGATGCAATTCCAGTATTCGAAAAGCACAAACCAGATCTAGTCCTATTAGACCTGATGTTGCCTGGCAAGAACGGCATCGAGATATGTCAGGAATTACGTCAAACCTCAGGTGTTCCAATCATCATGCTGACAGCTAGAACAGATGATAACGACATGATTCGTGGCCTTGAAGCAGGTGCGGATGACTATGTCACTAAGCCATACAAGATTGAAGTCTTGGTTTCTAGAATCAAGGCACGCCTTCGCCCTCTAAAGCAGGTTCAGCACACCATCATCAAGCTTGGTCCTATTGAGCTAGATACTCTTAGCCACGAGGTTCTCAAGAACGGCAAGAAGGTTTCTCTCACACCTCTAGAGTTCAAGCTGCTTCTTACTTTGGCGTCTCACCCTAATGAAGTCTTCTCAAGAGAGATGCTTTTGGAGCAAGTCTGGGAATACACATACAAGGCAGATACTCGTCTAGTGAACGTGCATGTCCAGCGACTGCGTTCAAAGATCGAAGAAGACCAAGAAGATCCAAAGCTAGTGCTAACCGTTCGAGGTTGGGGCTACAAAGCTGGGCCAGAGTAAATGCTTATCGGCCGCATCTATAAGGCGGCTCTAGGCCGATTCAGGTCTTCGCTGCAGTTACGAGCACTGGCATACACAGTTGCTCTTTCTGGTTCTGCACTGGTTTTACTGGGTGGCGTTCTCAGTTTCTCAATCGGAAACGGGTTGTTCAACACCAGAACCGAACAAGCTGAACTGGAAAGCCACCGCGCTACTTTTGCAGTGTCTAGAGTTTTTTCCGGCGTCACTGGAACTAATCAACAGCAGCTCTCCAAAGCGATTGCAGAAGTTGTTCCAGAGCTTGAATCCATTGGTGTTTCCCAAACGCGTCAGGTTGCTTTTATTTACTCGGGATCGAAGGATTCAAAGAAATTTAGTAGCCCTAAATCAACAAACTTTGACCTAGCCCTAGTAACTCCCGAGTTCAGAGCACGTGTCTTGGCAACCAAAGACATTGAAAGCCAGACAGTTCAGATTTCGCGTGGTGGCGAATCTATTCCGGCGATTCTGATAGGGCAACGTTTCGAAGTCCCAAAGGGGCACCCATACGAACTGTATTTGGTCTACGACATGTATAACGAGCAACAGACTCTTGGGTTTGTGCAGCGAACCCTGGTTCTAGGTGGACTAGTAACTTTGATGATTATCGGTTTCTTCTCGTTCTTGGTCACCAGTTGGCTGGTAAGGCCGGTTCGGGATGCTGCAGAGGTAAGTGAATTTATAGCAGCCGGGGATCTAGATAGGCGTCTACCGGTTAGGGGTAGTGACGTTATTGCCGTTTTAGCTAGCTCGTTTAATCACATGGCGGATAGCCTTCAGGAGAAGATTAAGGACATGCGGCAACTTTCAACTATGCAGCAGCGCTTTGTTTCTGATGTCTCTCACGAACTTAGAACTCCATTGACAACAATGAAGCTCACTGCCGACTACCTATACTCTCAGCGTGAGAACTTCGATGACCTGAGCAAGCGATCTGCTGAGATTATGCACTCCCAAATGGATCGCTTTGACCAATTGCTGGCTGACCTACTAGAAATCTCTAGATACGATGCTGCTGGAGTAAAGCCTGAGTATGAAGTTCATGACATGAATGGAATAGTTGGTTCAGCTCTGGAATCTATCCAACAGTTTGCAGACTCAAAGGGTGTCTATCTGGATGTTGAGATACCTTCAGGTGCGGTTCAGTGTGAAGTTGACGTCAGAAGAATTGAACGTATTCTGAACAACCTTCTAACCAATGCGATTGAACACAGTGAAGGTAAGCCGGTAAAGATACGTGTTGCTCAAAATGAGACTGCCGTTGCAGTGAGCGTGACCGATCAAGGTATTGGTATGAATGATTCTGAGCTTGCTCAAGCATTCAATAGATTCTGGAGAGCCGACCCATCACGTAAGAGAACTACCGGTGGAACAGGTCTCGGTCTTGCTATCTCAATTGAAGATGCCCAGCTTCACAGCGGTGTGCTTGAAGTAACAGCTGCACCTAATTTAGGAGCCTGCTTTAGATTGACACTACCCAAGCGTCAAGATGTTTTGATGGGGGAATCTCCACTAAAGCTTGCAATCGAAGCAGAGCATTAGTTTTCAACAGGTCAACAATTTTAAAGAGAGCTAGAGACAGCAATGTCTCAAGATTTCCTTCGTGAATGAATTTCTAAACTTCTTTTTGCCAACTCCCTGCATCAGTTGCGAGAAACCGGGCAGTCCCTTCTGTCTAAAGTGTCAAGCAATCTTACCCATAGAACCGAAGCCCACAATGAGATTAGGAAATCAAGGCTTTGTCTTCTGTGACTACGGTGATCTCTCAGCCAAAATAATTAACGCAATAAAGGAATCTGGTCAAACCAGTTTGATAGGACCACTTGCGGGCTTAATGGCAAAATGTTGGCCACAAGAATTCTTGAGACCAACACTCGTTCCCATACCCTCGTCTGCAAAAAACTATCGCAAGCGCGGTTATCAGCACATATCGAAACTCACAACTGCGCTAGAAAAACGAATACCAGGCGCATCGAGTTATTCGTTACTTCGCTCAGAAGGGAACCGTGTTGACCAGGTGGGGCTAACTCCTGTTAACCGCATTACTAACCTCCAGGGTGCATTCAGTGTCGATTTGAGAGGTTTCAGTTCCGGAGAGTCACCAATAGTTCTAGTTGATGACGTTATTACTTCCGGCGCAACCGTGCAATCCGCTAAGAGGGCATTGGAGGAAGCCGGGGTTAGGGTGGCTGGCTTCTGTGTATTTGCCGAAACAAAGCCTAGAACTAGTTGATTTTGGGCCAAAATCACATGAGGCTGGGTCAGTCTAAGATGGTAAGGACAACCTGAAAAGCGTTTGGAGTTCATTTTGGCATCAATCATTGACCGTCTGCTACGAGCCGGTGAAGGCAAAGTTCTAGCCAAGCTGCGCACCATTGTCTCTCAGGTTAATGCCCTTGAAGAGAGCTTCTCAGGGCTTACTGATGAGGACCTACTCCACGAGACTGCCACCTTGCGCGATCGATACATCGCCGGGGAGACTCTAGACGAATTACTACCTGAAGCCTTCGCCGCAGTTAGAGAAGCTTCTAAGCGCACCCTTGGAATGCGTCACTTTGACGTTCAGATCATGGGTGGTGCTGCTCTTCACCTTGGCAACATTGCGGAAATGAAAACTGGTGAAGGTAAGACCTTGGTCGCAACTCTTCCTGCCTACCTAAATGCAATTGCCGGTCGTGGTGTTCACGTAATTACCACCAATGACTACCTTGCTGAGTATCAGGGTGAACTAATGGGGCGCGTCTACCGTGCACTCGGTATGAGCACCGGAATCATCATTTCTGGTCAGAACCCGGACAAACGTAGAGAACAGTATTTGGCTGACATCACCTACGGAACTAACAACGAATTTGGATTTGACTACCTGCGCGACAATATGGCACAGAGTGCTAGCGATCTAGTTCAACGTGAACATTTCTTTGCGATAGTCGACGAAGTTGACTCGATTCTTATCGATGAAGCCAGAACTCCTCTAATTATTTCTGGTCCTGCTTCGGGTGAAGCTAACCGTTGGTTCACAGAATTTGCCAAGATTGCTGAAAAGCTTCAGCCAGTGGTCGACTACGAAGTTGATGAAAAAAAGCGCACAGTTGGAATTCTTGAACCGGGTATTTCTAAAGTCGAAGACTACCTAGGTATCACAAATCTTTACGAATCTGCCAACACGCCGCTAATCTCATTCCTAAATAACTCACTCAAGGCTAAGTCTCTTTTCAAGAGAGACAAAGATTATGTCGTTATGAACGGTGAAGTCATGATTGTTGACGAACACACCGGTCGTATTCTCGATGGTCGCCGTTACAGCGAAGGCGTGCACCAGGCTATCGAAGCCAAAGAAGGTGTTCAGGTTAAGGCTGAAAACCAGACTCTGGCTACCGTAACTTTGCAGAACTACTTTAGGTTATACAAGAAGCTCTCTGGTATGACAGGAACTGCGGCAACTGAAGCCGCGGAGTTCATGAGCACATACAAGCTCGGAGTTGTTCCTATTCCAACTAACCGACCGATGGTTCGTATCGACCAGAGTGACCTGATCTATAAGAACGAACAGGTCAAGTTCGCAATGGTCGTTGAAGACATTGCTGCACGTCACGCAACCGGTCAACCAGTACTAGTTGGAACCACCAGCGTTGAGAAGAGCGAGTATCTTTCTAAGCTTCTTGCCAAGCGTGGAATAAGACATGAAGTTCTAAACGCTAAGAACCACGCTCGTGAAGCGGCAATCGTTGCACAGGCTGGTCGCCTAGGCGCAGTCACGGTTGCTACCAACATGGCTGGTCGTGGAACTGACGTCATGCTCGGTGGTAACTCGGAGCACCTGGCCTTTGAAGTCTTAGAAAAGCGTGGCTTGGATTCAGTCGAGAACCCTGAAGAATACGAAGCAGCTTGGGCTGTTGAGTATCCGAAGGTAAAAGCTCAGGTTGCTGAAGAGGCTGAGAAGGTTGTTGCAGTTGGTGGACTCTATGTTCTAGGAACTGAACGTCACGAATCTAGAAGAATTGACAACCAGCTTCGTGGTCGTGCCGGCCGTCAGGGTGACCCTGGTGAATCTCGTTTTTACCTATCACTTACAGATGATCTAATGAGATTGTTCAATTCTGGGGCAGCAGCTTCGCTAATGAACCGAAGTAATGTTCCAGATGATGTCGCCATTGAATCAGGGATTGTTAGCAAAGCTATTGCCTCAGCCCAGTCACAGGTTGAAGCACGGAACGCAGAGATCCGTAAAAACGTTCTGAAGTATGACGATGTGCTCAACCGTCAGCGTGAGGCCATTTACACAGACCGCAGACACATCCTTGCTGGGGATGACCTAACCGGCCGTGTTGACACCTTCCTAGAAGATGTGATCACAACTGTTGTCGATGGTCAGATTTTTGAGAACAGTGGAACTGACTGGGATCTAGATGCTCTCTGGAATGACCTCAAGACTGTTTACCCGGTAGGAATCACTGTCGAAGAAGTGCTTGAGGAAGCCGGAACTAGGTCGAAGTTAACCAAAGCTTGGTTGACTAGAGAGATTCTTGCCGATGCTCGCATCGCATACTCAAAGCGTGCAGAGACGGTTGGTGAAGCTCCAATGCACGAACTTGAGCGAAGAGTGGTTCTTTCTGTCCTAGATAGAAAATGGCGCGACCACCTATATGAGATGGACTACCTAAAAGAAGGTATCGGTCTACGTGCGATGGCTCAACGAGATCCGCTAGTTGAGTATCAGCGTGAGGGCTTCAACATGTTCACTCAGATGATGGGCGCTATCAAGGAAGAGTCGATTGGCTTCCTATTCAACCTTGATGTTCAAGTTGAGAACAGAGTTCAGCAGGCACCGCCTGCTCAAGCCAAACTGACTTTCAGCGCGCCAAGCGAAACCGGTGAAGCAGAGGTCAAGGAAGCTAAACCTGATAATGGCGAAGGTAGTTCTTTCTTCAAGAAGTAGTCAGAGAACAGCAACGCTCTTTGCCCGCCATCGGCCGTTGTATCCTTCGAGTCGAATCGCTACTGCTCTTGCTCTATCACGGTTGTGAACTATTACCACGCCTTCAACCACGCCATCTCTTGGGCTAAATGATGAGATCTTTCCAATCACAAGATTGGGTCTCATTGCAGCTCTGTTCTTGTCCAGCAACGCTCGCTTACTAGCCAAGGATCGCTGTCTCAATTGTTGATACACGCTGTCGCTAAGCCATCTTGAACTCTGATCTATGTCTCTCACCCCGGCAAGGGTTTCGATTATCGCCTGAGCTAAGAAGGCAAGAACAGGCTTTGGATCGCCCAGGTCTACAGTGTCACTCCACTGATTCCCAAAGTAATCATCCGATTCGATGGGGCTGTTTACTTTGCGTCTACTGGTTTTCCCCAGCGAGGATTTGAAGTTTGGTTCCATGTAACATCTGACTTCCCCCCTGCATGAATAAGCCAAAGTTACCAAAGAAAAGTGAATCAATTAATCGGGAACACGGCTTGTGGATAACAAATTTTATAACAAGTTTTCGTTATACAAATAGCCAATGAACATAGATTCAACAATCGAGGATTTAGAAGCTCAGGCGTATTTTGCATCTCAAACATTATTCTCAACTGATAAATTGACTCTGATTATTGACGTTGAACTTCACAATCCTGAACGTCAAACTATACGTTTGAGCATGGCAATGGTTGGGTTCGATTTTGTTGCAGGATTCCTAAAATTTCAGTCTCAACGAAATTTCACTTGGGTGCTAATCCCAAACCACTCCGTTAACTCGATTGATATTCATCAAGGTTCTGTTGAAGAGTCCATCGTCGAAATTAGCGCTTCAGCATTCATTATTTCCAAGTTGAAAGATGCTTCAATCTCCATCAAGCAGTTCCACAGATTAAAACCTTCTCAGGGGAGATTATTGAACACACTTGGAAATCAGCTCTTTACAAAAGGTGCCAATCTTCAGATCTTTCCTCTGGAGGGAATCGAATGGTTAGCTGTGGATAATTTGAGCGCAGATAACCGAACTTGAGCAGAATCGTCGTGTGCGATTACTAAACAGGAAGCTAGGCGCAATCAAAGTCCGAAGAAACTTTGTTGCCACCAGAAGCAAGTTGCTAATTTCTATCGCTCTTGTTCTACTAGCAGCGGCCGCATGGTTTGCTAACACAGATTCTGAGTCAACGACAAAAGAATACTTTGTTGCATCCAGAGACTTGGCTAAATCCACGACTATAAACGGGGAAACAGTTGAACGAATCCAGGCAGATCTAGCGACTTCTGAACGGAGGTATTTGTTGGCGGAAAATAATCAACTTGATAAATGGTTCTTGACCGAACCTGTGGCATCAGGTGAATTGATTCCGATTAGTTCACTGGCATCTTCCAAAGAGGAAAACTGCTCACCAATCATCTTGAGCCTAGGTGCAACACTCCCAAACACATTGAGAGCCGGCTCAAGAGTCGATTTATGGGCAGCGCAGCAGTCAGCAACAGTTGAATCCATTCCCTATGAGTTAGCGCTAGGCGCAGAACTAATTTCTGTCAGGGAGATTGATTCGGGAATGGGAGAGAGTCAGCAGAAAGTTGAGGTCTGTGTCTCAGCCGCTGAGGTTAGGTCTGTCGTTGAAGCAATTGCCAAACAATCAACTGTTGTTGCTGTCAGGTCTGGAACGTGACCCTGACTGAGCAGAAAGTTCACGGACGCAGAGCACACCTAGCTCTAGTCCCTGGCAAAGAGGAACCTGAAAAGTCTAAGAGTGAAAAATTCGATGTCAACGTGATTAGTTGCTGGGGTCCGGCAGGTTCTCCTGGCAAAAGTACGCTGGCTGCTAATCTCGCCTGCGAGATGAGCCTTCTGGGTCAGCGAGTATTGCTTATCGACCTTGACACTCTGTCTCCGTCCCTTGCCGTGACACTTGGGCTGGTAGACACGCCTGCAGGGTTGTCGGCATGCTTAAGGCTTGCAGATCAGAACAGATTGAGCGTTGACGAATATCACCGCCTAACGGTTGCTATTCAAGTTGGTAGACACGAACTGAGGTTCATGTCAGGACTTAGTTCCCCCGCAAGGTGGCGGGAGGTAACGGTTGAGCGAGTGAACAACCTGCTGACAACTTTGAAGGGGGAGTTCGATCACGTGGTTCTTGATTTGCCTCAGGCAACGAATTTTTTATCAAACCTCAACCACCCTTCTACAAGCACTCTCGCTGGGGAACTAACGCGCGACAATTTGCTAATTGAGGTCTTAGAGCGAAGCTCCAAAGTAGTTTTAGTGACCGGATCAGACCCAGTTTCTGCACATCGATTTCTGGCTGCAAAGGAATACTTTGATAACAATGTGCATGGCGCGAATCCGTATTTGGTAGTCAATAGGTTCAGAACAAGCGCCCTCGGTTCAAGAGCCAAAAGTGAGCTCCAAGAAACCTACATCTCCCTGGCCCAAGCTAGAATCGACGCCTTCATCCCAGATGAGCCCGGCAACTTTGATCGAGCACTACTAAACGGTCTTCCGCTTGCCTTACTAAAACGCTCTTCTCCAGCAAGGCAGGCAATTAGTGATCTAGCCAGACAGTTACTACTAGATAGTGCTTCAGGGGATGCGCTGGCTAAACTTTCTTAGGTGTCCACACTTTCAGATCTGATGAAGCAATACGGTCAGACTCACTCTGCCGATATTGAGTGGCTGCATGCTCTTACTGGAGACTGGCAAGTCATCGCAGACCTTAGCTTCGCGGACCTAGTGCTCTGGATTCCAGATGGTAAAAATGGTTTCATCGCTGCAGGTCACGCAAGACCATCAAGTGCTGCAACTGTTTTCTACCGGGACATTACTGGAAAACCAGTTGAAAAGTCCTGGGCTTCTTTGGTTAGCACGGCATACAAAACCGGAAAGAGCGTCGACAACGGGGAGCCGGATAAGTATCAAGGTGTTCCAGCAAGACTTAGTGCTGTTCCAGTCTTTAGAAGATTGAACATTGAAACTGGAACCGACATCACCCCGAGTCCAATTGCTGTTGTTACTAAACACACCAACCTGGGTGAAGTTGCTGCTCCTAACAAAACCAGAATAAATCTCACTGTTTTAGGAGATGTTCTTCTGAACATGGTCGTTGACGGTAGTTACCCAGAATTCAATAAACAGAGTGCACCTAGAAGAGGTGCGCCACGTGTCAACGATGGTCTTCTGCACCTAGATGCAAATGGTGCGGTTGTGTTCTCATCTCCGAATGGAATGTCAGCATTTCAGAAACTTGGTGTCACAGGTGAACTTGAAGGTAGAAGTCTTTTAGAAGTCACTAAAGAGATAAACAAGAACAGAGTGAATGTTGACGAGAATCTTCCTATCGTTGTTTCAGGAAAGCTAGCTGGGCGAGCAGATATCGAAGGTAATGGCGCAGCCCTCTCAGTTCGATCAGTTCCTATCTACGAGAATTCTGTAAACACTGGAGCGATTCTGCTCTGTCGTGATGTGACAGAACTTCGAAGACAAGAGCGTGAGCTAATTACCAAGGATGCAACCATTCGTGAGATTCACCACCGAGTAAAGAACAACTTGCAAACCGTAGCTAGCCTTCTTCGTATTCAAGGCAGAAGAAGCCAGTCTGAGGAAACTTTAGAAGCTCTTAGCGACGCAGAGCGAAGAGTTGCAGCGATTGCTGTTGTTCACGATTCACTCTCTGAAGGTCTTGCTCAGGATGTGAACTTTGATGAAGTCTTTGATCGCATCATCGCTCTAGTGAGTGAGTTGGCACTGGCTTTCAACGCTAGAGTTACCAATCTCCGGATTGGAAAATTTGGAAGACTACCGAGTGAAATGGCTACTCCGCTTTCGGTTGTTCTAACCGAGATTGTGACCAACGCCTACGAGCATGGTTTAGCCAATAGAACAGGGCACGTAACTGTTAATGCTTCAAGAAAGTCCAAGCGTCTATACATCACTGTTGCTGATGACGGGGTTGGCTTAGAGCCAGGTAAAGTTATGACTGGTCTTGGAACTCAGATTGTGAAGACTCTGGTTGAGGGTGAACTTAGAGGAAAGATCGAGTTCAAATCGGATAAGACCGGTGGAACGACGGTCTCTCTAGAATTACCGCTATTTTAGGCTGAGCGACGTGCGCGAGCGTACTTACGCTTTAGTGACTTACGCTCATCTTCGCTTAGACCGCCCCAAACACCATTGTCCTGGTTCTCTTTGATGGCGTACTCAAGGCAGTTAGCTGTTACCTTGCAATCGCGGCAAATAGCTTTAGCTTGTTCGATCTGGTCTACTGCCGGGCCTGTGTTACCTACTGGGAAGAAAAGTTCTGGGTCTTCTGTTCTACAGCGAGCTTCGGTTAGCCATGGCAGTTCCATATATTTATGTTCCTTAGATCGAATAACAGGGGAAGCGCATCACAACAAAGGTAAATCTTGGAAGATTTCTTGGTTTATTCGCGACCGCGACTACACAATTTTCCCACAGCGAGGGGTCGTTTGTAAATAGGCATTTAGGCTTGGAACTATGGGCAAAATCAAAATTCAGACCACGCTTAGGGCTATTTCAGTTGCCTTTTTTCTAGAAGCTCTTGTTCTCTTTGTTGCCACCATTGCCATCACCTGGGGGATGACCACAAGTCAGGCTGGAGCGTTGCTGACTAACTCCGCATTGGTCGTTCTAACCCTCTCAGCAGGCGTTTGGTTGACCTTTGCAGGTATCGCCATAACCAAGGGTAAAAGATGGGCCAGAAGCGCTGGAGTCTTCTGGCAGCTAATTCAGTTAGCGATTGCTCTAGGAACCTTTGAGGCAAGCCTGCTAGGTGGCTTTGCAATAGCTTTGCCATCGCTAGCGGTCCTATTTACCCTATTTAGCTCTGAGGTTGTCAAAGCTACTTCAGAATCTAAATAGCTAAAACCTTACGAAGCATGGCCACGTGGCCAGTTGCCTTGACGTTGTATAGGGCGTGCTCAATCTTGCCCTTCTCGTCAATTACGAAGGTAGATCTAATCAAACCCTCATAAACCTTCCCGTACATGCTCTTTTCACCAAAAGCTCCATAAGCCTTGATTACCTTCATGTCTGGGTCACTGAGTAGATCAAACTTTAAATTCTCAGCCTTACGGAACTTCGTTAGTTTGGCTGCATTGTCAGGGGAAACACCTAAAACCACATAGCCAGCCTTTTTCAGAACAGACATGTTCTCCTGGAAATCACAGGCCTGCTTGGTGCAACCTGGGGTTGAAGCAGCTGGGTAGAAATACAGAATTACTCTGCTTCCCTTGAACTCAGCTAGTGTTACTGCCTTCTCATCTTGGTTAGTCAGTTTGAATGTGGGGGCTTTAGAGCCAACAGTTAGTTCAGTCATGGCTCTAATCTAATCAAAGCCACGGCAAGTGCAACTTTGTAACGCACCTAGATAACTGCTATTCTTGGAAATCGTTGCCAAAAGCAATGCGCCTCTAGCTCAATCGGCAGAGCAACTGACTCTTAATCAGTGGGTTCCGGGTTCGATTCCCGGGGGGCGCACGAACCCCGGTTCCTTCTCACGAGGACCGGGGTTTCTTACTTTAAATAACAAAAAGTTACCAATGTCTAATCTGAGTAGGTTTATGGCTCTGATTTTCTAGACTTTTAGGGTGATAATGTTTTCAGGCAATAACACATACTTTGGGGGAGGTAGCAATGACTACTTATAGATCACCACTTTGTCTCGATATCATCGACAGTTCCGAATTCACTAATAATGCTTGGGCTAGGTGCTCATGTGGGCACTGGTTCACCGAGGAGACTCTAGTTGAGTTTGCACATGCAAGAGAGAAACTTTCTGCGGCTCAGAAGAGATTCGCAGACATTCGTGAATTTGCTAAAACTTCTAGTGAAGCTCACCTTCGAGAGCTGGGTCAGAGCTATGCACCCTCTCAAGCGTCAGTTGCTCCTTCAACAACTGTTCCGCAGAGCTCTCCTGCTGTAGATGGACTTCCAACTGATCAGCCTCGATTCCAACCAGCTCCAATCGCCGTTAGAGAGCCAGTTGTCAAGAGAGCTAGAAACCTTCCTACGCTGAGCACTTCACAGTGGCTACTTACTGTCATGGCTGGTTTAATAGCCATCGCACTGACTATCTTCTTCAGTGTTACCTGGGAATCCATTCCTGCACTTGGGAAAATCGGAGTAGTTGCTGCACTTACCGTTGGCTTTAGCTATGGTGCAATTAAAGCTAAGAAATACTTTGTGGCTTTGGCTAACGTATTGGCGATTATTGCTAGCGCAACAACTTTCATCAGCCTTCAGTCATTGTCCAGATATGAAATTCTGCCTAAGGCTTGGGCTGATGGAGAGAACACTCCATTTGTTTCAATCATGCTTGCCATCGTTACAGCTGGAAGCTTACTTATGGGTAGAAGATTCAAAGTTTGGGGTTGGCTCATCATTGCACCGGTTGGTGCCGCAGTTTCTTCAATTCTCTTCACATACAACTACGTTGGAACAATTCTGAGTGATGGCTATAACCATGCCGGTTACCAGATTGCGATGCTTTCGCTAGCCATCCTTGGAGTGGTTGTGGTTGCAAGATTTACAAGGCTTGAAGAACCGGTAGTCCCTGGGCTACCAAAAGCAAAGAAGGATCAGACCGAAGACGTTGTCAAGGAAATTGCTGAAGCTGAATATCAACTTGAGCTTCATAACAAGGAACAGGTTTCCTTATCCCTAGCTTCGAAGTTCTCTATCTTTGCAATCCTTGGTTACCTTGCCTTCCTGGCTGGGTCTATTGCCACTCAGATCTTCCCTTTCACAAAGGGCATCGCGGGTCAAGAGTTCCTAGGGGTTGACCCAGTTGGTCTAATCATTGCTGCAGTGCTCTGGGTTACAGGCGCTGCACTTCTAAACAGATTCGGTGGTGGTTTCACCAGTGCCGGTGAAGTATCAACTAGGCTCGCTAGCTTCATTTGGACAACGGCTTTCTCAATGACAGCGTTCGCTGTTGCTTATTCATCTCAGTGGGTATCAGGTGAATCATCATTTGCAATTCTGCTGACTGGTGCGCTAGTTGGATCCGTAATGATTTTTGCTCAATCCTTTATTCCTAGAGTTTCAGTAGATGTCTCAGCGAGACTTGGTTCACTCGTCGGTTCAATTGTGCTTTGGGGCATCAGCTTGTCGCTTTGGGCATTTGATGGTCAACCAAAGAGTAGCTCTGAATTAGTTGCATTCACAATGGTTGTCTCTGTTGCTCTCCTGACTAGAAGTGCAGTGTTTCAGATTCCGAGAGCAGCTCGCTTTAGCTCTGCAGTCTACTTCGGCGGTTTACTGATTTATATCTTTACCAACGGTAGCGCTGACATCTTTGGAGGCGAAGACCTAGTACCAGTAAACATCTTCCTGAGCTTTGCTATCTCGCTTGCGGCAACAGGTGCCTGGAACGTTGCTCTTACTCTGCTTAGAGAGCGTATTGGCATTGGGAGCAAGTTTGTCTCAGGTCTTCAGACCTTTGGCGTTGCAATCTTTACCTTAATTGCACTTTTCCGAGAACTAAGTAATGTTCTTCCAACAAGTGAGGCTCTAGAAATTCTTCCGCTCCTAGAAGTGCTTACCGGATTCGGTCTGGTCTTCATGGCTCTAGCTCTCATCCCTGCGCTTAGAGCAATTGAAGATCTTCGTAAGACCCTTGCCTACAGTTCCTTTATCCTTCTAGCTGCAGGCTTCTTGTCATTCGGTGCACTTGGAGTTTCATCTGGCTTTGCTGCAGAAAACTACTTCCCGCTTCTTTCCACATACACAATGATGGTGATTACCGTTCTAGCTATCTACGGAGTGATGGCAAGACGACTAATTGCGATTAGAGCAGGGCTACTCTTCACTGCACTTCTAGCGCTAAGTACGCAGACCTGGAGTTTAGATTGGTTTGATGGCTTCGCTACTCCAGCGTTCTTCATGGTTATTCTCGGTGCTGGTTTGTTCCTTCATTCCAAGCTTGCTACACGAATCGATGAGTCTCTAACTGGCTTCAACGAGATCTTCTACCCAGCTTCGGTAGCAGTTCTTTCGGTGGCTTATCTTGTTCAGGAGAGTAGTGCTTCACTGAATGTCATCAACTACACCTTCGGCGTCTTTGCACTATTCGGTGCGATTCACTTCCTAATCGCCTCAGGCAATCTACTCAAAATCGAAGAAGGTTCTAAGCGTGCCTTTGACATCGTTTCAGGCATAGCGCTAGCTGCCTCAGCAATTCAGAGCGTTCTAAGAATCGAGTCTGATTCACTAGTGAGATTAGCTGTTCTGGCTGTACTTATTGGAGTTCTATTTACCTTCACTAAGCGTTCTGTAATTAGATCTCTGGATGCCTGGGTTGCTAGCGCTGTTCTAATTCAGCTTGCAATCATCGGAAAGCTCAGCAATGGTGAAATCCAAACCATCTGGCTAATTGAACTACCTGCAATTACATTCTTGATAGTAGGGCTTATCTATGTTGCGCTTAGAGCAGGAGTTCGCAAGTCAATGGGTAATGCCGAGTTCTC
>JBEAMR010000053.1:0-17335 GCA_041165845.1 Actinomycetota bacterium
GAGATCGAAGAACTCGGTGGCATGAACGTCTTCTTCGTATACAAAGACGGTCACGTAGTGACGCCTTCTTTGGATGGAACCATTCTTCGAGGTATCACACGTGACTCAATCATTCAGTTACTGAAGGATAAGAACATCACCGTTGAGGAAAGAACTGTCACACTAGCTGAGGTTCGTGAAGGCTATAACTCAGGTGAGATTACTGAAGTATTTGCATGTGGCACTGCGGCTGTTATTACTCCGGTTGGTCAGTTCAAATCTAGAGAAGAAGTTATTGGTCCAGTAGACCCACAACCAGGTGAACTAACCACAGCTCTAAGAGAAGAGCTAACCGGCATTCAGTATGGACTTATTCCAGATCGTCACAACTGGTTGGTCAAGCTAAGTTCATGAGAATAGCTAAGTTCATTGTTGGAGATAAAGTCTCCTGGGGTTTAGTTGATGGTCCTGAAGTAGTTGTTTTTAGAGGACACCCTGTCTTTCAGGGTTATGAAACAACAGGGGAGAGAATCCCACTCAAAGATGTCCAACTACTACCTCCAGTTCTACCTACCAGCAAGCTTGTTTGTATTGGCAAGAACTATGCAGATCATGCCGCAGAGATGGGTGGAGAAGCCCCTGCAGAACCACTTATCTTCTTAAAGCCTCTGACAACTGTTATTGGTCCCGGTGAATCAATCGTTCTGCCTGCTATCTCTGAGCAGGTAGATCACGAAGGTGAACTAGCTATCGTCATTGGTCAAGTTGCTAAAGATGTTTCAGTTGATAAGGCATTGGATTATGTCTGGGGTTTCACCATTGCTAACGATGTGACTGCAAGAGACATCCAAAACAAGGATGGTCAATGGACCAGAGCTAAGAGCTTTGATACTTTCTGTCCACTTGGCCCTTGGGTTGAAACCGAGTTTGTAG
The DNA here is from genome assembly GCA_041165845.1 of Actinomycetota bacterium. Taxonomy (GTDB): domain Bacteria; phylum Actinomycetota; class Actinomycetes; order Actinomycetales; family Microbacteriaceae; genus Rhodoluna. The sequence continues at coordinate 913 of JBEAMR010000053.1, forward strand.
TTGATGGTCAGATTCTAGAAACCAGAGTTGATGGTGAGATTAGACAGCACGCATCTGTTGATCTACTGATTCACAAAGTGCCGAGAATCATTCAACATGTTAGCCAGGTAATGACCTTGCTACCAGGAGATGTCATCCTGACTGGAACACCAGCAGGTATCGGTCAGATTGAATCAGGTCAGTCAGTTGAGATAAGCATTGAAGGCATCGGGACACTAACTAACCCTGTCGATTGAAGCAGCAGATAATTTCTTCCATCCTCATATGACTCTGAAGTTCGCAAATCAAAATGCAAAATAAGTTGTACTCCCGAGTCAGGTCGTTGACTAACAGCAACGTTGCATTTCAGTAACAGACCGGGGCCGCAACTGGAAGAGGGTCGGTTCCCTTATAAACTGGAGCCTCTAGGGGGAATTAAATGAATTCAACAATCAAATTAGTTTTTTTAATCGCAACTACGCTTCTTGCGGTGAGTGTAAACCCATCAATCAGTGCTCGTGCCGAGAAGTTGGACTTAGACGACGAATCAAAGAATGCATGGATGAGCATCTCGGCCACGGCAGACTTAGCTGGAAAAGTTAACTTCAAGTGGAATTCAGATGATCCAACTGCTTCCATACAGATTTCGGGAGATTTAGAAACAGATTTGCGAGGCCAATCGCAGGGTGCGCTAACACAAAAAATATTAAGTAATAAAGCGAAGCTTGAGTATAGAGTCGTGGCTCTTCGTGAATCCCCAAAGTCCTCTACCGATACCTTAGATTCAAATTCTAGATATGAGGCTTTCCTAACAAACCTACAAATTGATAACCCAGGATACGTAGAAAGCATTTTTGGAGTCAGTCCGGCCTCGGCGTCAGTGGTAGCAGCTAAAACATACCTGAGGTACCAGACTTTTATACCCAAAGATTTTGTGGATGCACCCAGTGGGGTATGCACCCCAGACATTTCGAAACAATACAAGTTTAGAGGCGACAATCGTGGATTTGATCCGGCGAGTAGCGCAGTAAAGTCAAGATTTCAAGTCACTGTCGATTGGAACGCGGCTGGCAGTTCCTCAGCGAGTAAGTTTGTCGGAGCTACTCATCGTTACTTACTAAATAGCGCTGGGTTACCTGGAAGCAGCCCAGAGAACACAGAGACTGCAAGTACTAGCGGGATGGTTTTTACTCAATTCCCAAGCACTGCAACTCTTGCGCATTTTCAATTGGAGCATTCCGTCACAAATCCAATGTGTAACGAATTTTTCACATTCCCCATTTGGTACTACGCCAAAGTATGGATCGCCAGATCGGGGGCCTACACAATCGACCTGAAGTTGAGAAGAGCACCAAACCACGAGCTGTATATCAAGGATAGTGACCAAGAAGATTGGAAAGCTATAATTCAGGAATCAACATATTCGATGGATTGTTTGAATAAATTTTGGACCACTCAATTTTCATGTAGTGGCCCTACTTGGAATCCATCTGTGGGGACGAGATGACTATGGGAAAATCTATCCTTTCATTTCTAATGAGATTACTCCAAACCATAACCTTGTTTTTATTGATGCAGTTGGTTTTACTTGAAACAATATATGGGCTGATTAGTTTCGCTTCCCCAGACACCCGAACTTTTCACTTGTTGCCTTTGGATCAAGTGGGTTTCATGTATGTACTTCTTTTAGCAGGCAAGGTAGACCTACCGAATCTAATTTTCGTCTTTGTTTGGAGTATTCTCCTCCTCCTGATATTATTTAGTAGAATTTCAGGCCCAGGATTAAGGGGAATGAAAAGCTTCAACTCGAGCCGAATTGTCTGGACAGCGGTAGGGTTACTCGCATTAATTCAATTGCCCCTGAGCCAAAGTTTTACCCCTGTCGTGGCGGCAGCTTGCTTCATCGCAGTAGCAAGGTACCTCCCACTTCCGTCTCGACTTATCGCTCGTTAGCGACTTGGTAAAACATCGAGGAGTGGAATACAGTTTGGTCATGCCCGAGCAACTAGTCGTATCAACGCTTGTTTCACCGCGAATCAATCTCTAACTAGGGACGAATGGCGAAACAATCATGATTTGGATACCTTCTCCAGCATTGACTTCTGTTTGACTTCAACGCTCGCGTCAAGGGAAAACTGTTCGACTACAGTTAGGTGGGCTCATCAAAGAGTCCCGGAATTGATTATTGCTGTCGCTTAGAATTATCTGGTTATGTCAAACCAAATCACAGCACCTTTTACCACTGCCTCAGGTAATGATGTTCGCGTCCGTTTCTGTCCTTCTCCAACTGGAACTCCTCACGTAGGTCTAGTTAGAACAGCTCTGTTTAACTGGGCTTACGCTCGGCACACCGGAGGAACCTTCGTCTTCCGCATCGAAGATACCGATGCTGAAAGAGATAGCGAAGAGTCTTTTGAGATGATCCTCGATGGTCTCAAGTGGCTTGGTTTGAATTGGGACGAGGGCGTTGGTGTTGGTGGACCTAATGAGCCTTACCGCCAGTCTCAAAGAACTGACATTTATCTAGATGTAATTGAGAAGCTAAAGGCTTCAGGGCACATCTATGAAAGTTTTCTAACCGGTGAAGAGATTGATGAGCGCAACAAGGCTAATGGTCGCGCTGTTCAGCTAGGTTATGACAACTCTGAGAGAGAACTCTCTGAAGAGCAGAAGGCTGCTTATAAGGCAGAAGGTAGATCTCCTGCACTGAGACTTCGTGTTCCAGATGTTGATATCACCTTCACAGATCTAGTGCGTGGCGAGATTACTTTCCCTGCTGGCTCATTCCCTGACTTTGTTGTGGTTAGACCTAACGGTCAACCGCTATACACCCTCGTCAACCCAGTTGATGATGCACTAATGGGGGTTACCCATGTGCTTAGAGGAGAAGACCTCTTGTCTTCAACTCCTAGACAGATTGCTCTATACAACGCAATGTTTGAAGCAGGTATTACTAAGTTCATTCCTCAGTTCGGTCACCTTCCTTTTGTCATGGGTGAAGGTAACAAGAAGCTCTCTAAGCGCGATCCAGAATCAAATCTCTTCCACCACAGAGACCGTGGTTTTATCCCAGAGGGATTATTGAACTATCTAGCACTTCTTGGCTGGAGCATTAGCGCTGATCGAGATGTCTTCTCACTGGAAGAGATGATTGCAGCGTTTGATGTCAAGGATGTCAATCCAAACCCAGCCCGCTTTGACCAGAAGAAGGCAGATGCAATCAACGCAAGTCACCTGAGACTACTCAGTGTTGAAGACTTTGCTGGACGTATCGTTCCTTACCTGCAGAGCGCTGGTGTCTTAGGTAAAGAAGTAACTGATGCAGAGCACGCAATTCTCACAGCAGCTGCGCCGCTGATTCAGGAGCGAATTGTTGTGCTCTCAGAAGCGGTTCCCATGTTGAGTTTCCTCTTCACAACTGCAGACAAGATTGTGGTTGAAGAAGATGCCAAGGCTGGATTGCCAGCTGAATCAAAGGAAATCACCCTTGCTGCTATTGAAGTTCTAGGTGAATTAACTGAATTCAATACAGAAGCAATTCAGGCTACTTTGAACCAGAAACTAATCGAAGAGTTAGCTCATAAGCCTAGAAATGCGTTCGGACCGCTAAGAACTGGCATCTCCGGTAAGCGCATTTCTCCACCATTGTTTGAATCAATGGAGATCCTGGGTAAGGCTGAAACCCTAGAGCGACTAAGCCTGTTTGCTCGCTCTTTATAGTCATAGGTAGAATGGGTAATCGAGCCCAAAGCTCGGCAACAACCCTTGGGGTATGGTGTAATTGGCAACACGAGTGATTCTGGTTCATTTGTTCTAGGTTCGAGTCCTGGTACCCCAGCTTTGACAGTCAGACTTTATAGTCTGGCTGTTTTGCTTTAATGGGGATATGCGAAAACTAGAGCGAGACGAAGCAGAGCTTTACTTTGAGCTCATTCCTAAGGAGCAGGCTAAAGTGCTTCTTGACTTGAGGGCTAGGTTGGTCAAGCTTGCCAAAGCTGAAGAAGATCTGATTATCAGTTACCAACTTCCAACCATCAGGGTTGAAGGTAAAAACTTTCTAGCCTTTGCTGCTTGGAAAGACTTCTATTCGATTTATCTGCTCAGCGGAAGACTGGGGGAGTTCATTGCAAATGAACTAACTCAAGGAGATTTAGATAAGTCCACGCTTAGGTTTGCCTGGAACGAGCGAGTTACCGATAAAACCTTGAAGCTTTTGATCAAGGCAAAGAAGGAAGAGCTGGCAGCTAAGGCTCGTTAGATCTCTAGAGATTCACCTGAGAGTAGATAGTGGAACTGCCCACCCTGTGCTTCGGTGATGGCTTTGACCCTGCCATTACTTAGAGCATTACCAAAATCACTGAGCAGTGCATTGTGAGTTGCCATTGAGTGCTTGTGTTTGATGGCAGATACGAAGTCCATTACCTCTGAAATCTTGAGCCATGGTGCACTGGTTGGAACAGCAAGTAATTCAACAGGTCGATCTGGGTTGGTAAATGAATCACCGGGGTAGTAGAACTTATCGTTGATAAGAACCCCACGGTTTTCAATGACTGGAATGGTGTGGTGGATAACTGCGTGCAGGTCACCAAAGAACTCCAGGGTGAAAGGACCAACTGGGTAGTGATCGCCTAGGTAAACCGGAGTGGTGTTGTAGTTGGAGAGTCTCGTACAAACCTGAGGGGTTCCAAATATCATCAAATCGGGGTTGTTCTGGATAAGCCTGTCCAGCTGGGCTTCAAAGCAGTGGTCATCGTGAGCGTGGGTTATTACAACAGCAACAACATCGGCAAGGCCCTCGAGGGGCTCGGTATAGGCACCTGGGTCTAGAACTAGCTTCTTGCCCTGCTCTTCAAAGACAATGCAAGCATGCCCATACTTAGTGAGTTTCATGCCTTCAGAATACAAGCCATGGCAAACTTAGAATCGGACATTTATTGGAGCAATGCAAACTATGGCAAAGAAGCTATCTGATCACAACTGTGAAGCCCACAATTCAGCTAAAGACCCAAGATGTGTCTGCAGCCACAATCCTGGAGGTGAGTGCCACTGTCCTCCAAATGAATGCAAGTGTGACCAGAAGCACCACCTAGAAGGTGTTACTCAAGAAGGTCACAACTGCTGCGCTACTGGTGGAGAGCATCAACATCCCTCGGCACACAGCCATGATCACTCAGGTCACGCCGGGCACGATCACTCACACCATGATCCAGGCATGTTCAAGAAGCAGGTGCTTCAAGCTACTGCGCTTACTATTCCTGCCGTTTACTTCTCTCACACAGTTCAGATGCTCCTGGGTTTCCAAGCGGTTGAATTCCCATACTCGCATTACATCCCAGCCCTTATCGGGATTTTTATGTTCTTCACCTCAGGCAGAGTTTTCCTAACCACTGGTTGGCAGGAAATCAAAGATCGAAAGCCTGGCATGATGGCGCTTATTGCGATGGCTCTAATCGTTGCTTTTGGATACAGCTTCGTATTGACTATCTCTGAATTAGCTGGGGCACCGATTGGTCACATGGACTTCTGGTGGGAGCTAGCGACACTGATAACGATTATGTTGGTTGGCCACTGGTTAGAAATGTCTGCAATTATGCGAGCATCTAATGCTTTAGGTGAATTGCAGGGCATGCTTCCCGATACTGCTTCAGTTCTTAGGGGAAAAAAGTATGAGAGCGTTCCAGTCAATTTTGTTCAAATTGGTGATCAGATAGCAATTGCCCCGGGTGGAATAGTTCCTGTTGATGGTCTCGTACTTTCAGGTAAAGCAAAAGTAGATGAGTCTATGCTGACTGGGGAGTCTGCTTTAGTTAAGAAAGAACAGGGCGCTACAGTTTTCGCTGGAACAGTTATTAGCCCAGATAGCGCTCAAATCGTTGGCTCATTAGTAATCCAAGCCACCGCAACCGGAGCAAATACCGCTTTCTCACAAATTATGAAAATGGTTGATGAAGCGCAAAAGTCAAAATCGAATACTCAGCGTTTAGCGGATAAAGCAGCCGGATGGTTGTTCTACGTCGCTTTAGCGTCAGCATCGCTTACCACCATCTACTGGCTGCTAAACGGAACCCAAGACATCAACTTCATCTTGGAACGAGTAGTAACTGTCTTGGTTATCGCTTGCCCTCATGCTTTGGGTCTTGCAATTCCGTTGGTCACAGCAATCACCACAGCAAAAGCAGCATCCTCGGGATTGCTCATAAGAAACAGGCAGATGTTTGAGCAGGCAGCGAAGTTGCACGTTGTGCTCTTTGATAAGACTGGAACTCTAACTTTAGGTAAGCGAACTGTGGCTGAGGTCAGAGTTGCTGCCAAAGCAAAGACTCAGGATGCAAATAAGGCTTTAGCAATTGCAGCTGCAGTTGAACTATCTAGTGAGCATTCAATTGGTAGAGCAATTGTTGCTGCCGCTGATTCAGCAAAACTAAAGCTTCCCAAAGCCAAAGACTTTGAGGGGCTGGCTGGTCAGGGTGTTGGCGCACTTGTTGGCAAGGCAACCGTCATTGTTGGCTCTCCGGCTCTGCTGGTGCAAAGAAGCATTCGGATGGAAGTGTCAGATGTCCTTTGGGCTGATGAGGCAACTTCTACCGGATACACCGTAATTTGTGTTGTAGTTGATGGGAATCTGGAGGCTTTGATCACCATTGGCGATGTGGTCAGGGACAGTTCAGCAGATGCGATATATCAACTGCAGTTAGAGCGAATTAGAGTTGGGCTGCTCACTGGTGACGCTCAAGGAGTTGCCGAGAAAATCGCCAAAGAGCTAAGAATCACCGAGGTCTTTGCAGAGACCTTACCCTGGCACAAGGCAGAGCTAATAAAGAGTCTTCAAACAAGCGGTGCTGTCATTGGCTTTGTGGGGGATGGCATCAACGATGCTCCTGCTCTTGCCCAGGCTGATGTTAGTTTCGCGATTGGGGCTGGCACCAACGTTGCTATTGAATCTGCTGGCATAGTTCTGATTAGCGATGACCCTGGGGCAGTAGTTAGAGCCGTAAAGCTAAGCCGCAAGGTAAGAACCAAGTCACTGCAGAACCTGTGGTGGGCAGCTGGTTATAACATTCTGGCAATACCTTTGGCAGCAGGTGCCTTTATGCCATTAGGTTTAGTTCTGACTCCGGCTATCGGAGCAGTTTTGATGTCGCTTTCAACTTTGATTGTTGCCGTCAATGCGCAGACCCTCAGAAAGTAGTAATGACAACACTAGGAATAGTTATCAACCCGACCTCTGGAAGGGGTAAGGGAAGAGTTCTTGGTGAGGAGACTATAGCCGAGTTCGCTAAGACTGCAATTAAATTGATTGATCTCTCTGCAGAGAGCTTCGCTCAAGCGATGGAGAATGCTAAGTCGGCACTTACGAAGAAAACCATCGACGGTCTAGTAGTTGTTGGTGGAGATGGCATGTTCCACCTGGCTGTGAACGCAGTTGCAACCACAGGAGTGCCGGTAGGTTTAGTTGCGGCTGGAACTGGAAATGACTCCGCTCGAGCCTTGGGTCTTCCAATTCACGATGTCAAAGCAGCTGTTGCCCACATTGTTGACAAAATCAAGAGTCCAGGAATTTTTGACCTTATTTCATCGGTTTCGCAGAACAAGACCTTCTATTCTTTTGGTGCAGTTAGCGCTGGTTTTGACGCTCTGGTAAACAAGAGAGCGAACATGTGGAATTGGATCAAAGGTCCAGTGAAGTATCGCTTTGCGATGTATCGAGAGTTGTTCTCTTTCAAGCCAATTCCTTACCGTCTTGTTATTGATGGTGTTGAGAGAGAGTTTGCAGCAAACCTGTGCACAATCACTAACTCACCTTCTTACGGTGGTGGGTTGTATGTAACACCTGAGGCTCAGGTAAACGACGGTGAGCTAGATCTACTTATCCTCAACTCAGTTAGCCGCCTAGAGCTAATCAAGATCTTCCCGACTGTTTACGAAGGTAAGCATGTCACTCACCCTGCTGTTGAGATTCTCAGAGCAAAAGAGGTTGAGATTCACTCTGCTGGTATGCCTGCCTACTCAGATGGTGAGCATGTTGGTGAGTCTCCAGTAGTCTGCAAGGTGCTTCCCGGGGCACTAAAAGTTTTCGCCTAGACGGCAACCCTCTTACTCTGGCATAATAGAGAGGTTGCTCTACGGCCCCATCGTTTAGCGGCCTAGGACGCTGCCCTCTCACGGCAGTAGCGCGGGTTCAAATCCCGCTGGGGTCACCAATCTCGCTTCCGATGATGAAAGTCTTGGAAGCGAGTTTGCTTTAACAGTTAGGGTTTAAGGGATGGATTTAGCCAACTTTCGCCCAACTCACCTGAAATCTCTAGCCAGTGGCCTAGTAGATCAGGTTACTTTTGTGCCACATCTGCCAACCCCTGGCGGAGATGTACTGGCTACCCATTCATTTAGCCAAGTTGGCGGTGCACTAAATCTTGAGGCAGCTGCATCACGTTTGGGTCTAAAGGCTCAGCACTGTAGTCCAATTGGAAATGGCCCTAGGGCTGATGCAATTAGAGCAGCCATGGCCATTGAAGGCGTTGAGACTCTAGGCATTGAAGAATATAGCTCAGGTGATTCTGGTCTCTGCATCACTTTGGTTGAACCTGATGGTCAAAGAAGTTTTGTAACCATCAGCGGAGCAGAGGGCGTAAGAAGTTTCTCTGAGTTGGAACAATACTCTTACGAAGAAGACGCTTGGTTAGTTGTTTACGGCTATGAGCTTGTCTATCCAACCTCTAAAGATGCTTTCCTTGAGCTATTTGCTTCAGGGCTAATCAAGAGCAAGATTGTTTTCGATCCAGGACCGACAACAGCGGAGCTAACTCCAGAAATTCTTGATTGGGTCGGTACTCACGCTTCTTTGATTTCTTGTAATCAGAGTGAGTACGAAAAACTTGCTCCTCACGTTTCTCCAGAGTGCTGGTTACTACTTCGTAAAGGTGCAGAAGGCGCTGAGCTTTGGCATCACGGCAAGGTAGTTGCCAGTGCTGCTGGTCGAAGAGTAAATGTTGTTGACACTAACGGTGCGGGAGATGTTCACACTGGCGCTTTCCTAGCTGCTCTTGCTCAAGGTAACGATCTACAGGCTTCTCTTGAACTTGCCTGTCGAGCAGCTGAATACTCGATTCAGCGTGAGGGTGGTTGCACTGGCCCAACTTGGAAAGAGCTGCTCGCTCTTAGCTAACCTGTTTTGCTCTCTTGAAGATCAATACGCTCAGAACAATAATCACTGTCACTGGAATTAGAGCGACAAAGTTCAAACCATTGAAAGCAACCAAGCTGAGAATGCTTCCAGCAATACCGCCACCGATTGCACCGCTTAGATTCATGGTTGAATCGCTAACACCTTGAACATTGGTCTTTTCATTTGCTGGAACACTCGATGCAAGAAGAGCAGATCCTGCAACAGTTGATGCAGACCAACCTAAACCTAGAAGTGTCAGACCGATGGTGACCTGCAATCTATCCATCTGACCAAAGCCAGCAAAAGCTATAGCCAACAAATACATGAACTGACCAAGCAGAATAAGTTGCACCTTGCCAATCTTGTCGGCAAGTATTCCCATCACTGGAGACAATGCATACATTCCAGCAATATGAAGGCTGATGGTAAAGCCAACCACTACTAAGTCATAACCCATGTCTTGCATATGCACTGGAGTCATCGACATCACCGACACCATCACCATGTGACTCAGTGCAACGGCAAAGACAGCGAATCTCGGAACTGGATAATCATTCAAGGTTTGCAGAGCGGACTTCAAAGAAATCTTATTTTTTGTTTTAGTTTGAAGTTTCTGAGCGTAAAGCAGTGGGTCAGGTCTAAGTCCAAACCAAAAGACCAGAGTTGAACCAATTTGAGCTGCCACTGTGAAGAGGAAAGGGCCGGTCATTGGGGGAAGGCCTAGAGCTTCACCAAGTTGATCGCCAGGGCCAAACAGGTTTGGTCCGGTGACCGCTCCAATCGTTGTGGCCCAAACAACAAGACCAATCGAGCGTCCAGTTTTACCCGGCATTGGGATATCAGTTGCGGCAAAGCGAGCTTGAAGGGAAGTTGCCGATCCCGCTCCAAGGAGGAAGATGCCCAAAAGAAGTAGTGGGAAGAGTCTGAGATTGGCTGATTCGATAACCGCAATAGCCCCGGTGATAGCCAGTGCTGCTCCTGAGGCAAGGGAAACCCTTCTGCCTCTGGCATAGGCGAGCCTTGACAGGGGAATAGCCCAGATGGCTGCTCCTAGGGTGCTAAAGGTGGCTGCAGATCCTGCCCAGGCCTCAGAACCGCTCAAATCCCTAGCCAGCAGTGAACCAATGGAAAGGACCGAACCTAGCCCAAATCCGCCTAAAACCTGGCCGAGAGCTAGCACTCGGATGGTTTTTTGCTGGATAAGTTCGATTTCACTCACCCTGCCAGACTACGCCACGCTGGTAAACTTGGATTTCAGCCGTATTGAGGTGTCCCAATGACTATTAAGCCCCTAACTCTCGCCGAAAAGGTGTGGAGAGACCACCTAGTGGTCAAAGGTGAGAACGGCGCACCCGACCTTCTATACATCGACCTCCACTTAGTCCACGAGGTAACAAGCCCTCAGGCTTTTGATGGTCTTCGCCTCGCCGGTAGAAGAGTCAGACGACCAGATCTAACTATTGCCACCGAAGATCACAACACCCCAACCATCGATATCGATAAGCCGATTGCTGATGCAACCTCAAGAACTCAGATTGAAGCTCTTCGTCACAACGCTAAAGAGTTTGGTATTCGTATTCACTCATTAGGTGATGTTGATCAGGGAATTGTTCACGTTGTTGGTCCTCAGCTGGGTCTTACCATGCCTGGAATCACAGTGGTCTGTGGAGATTCACACACTTCAACCCACGGAGCATTTGGTGCTCTAGCGATGGGGATTGGAACAAGTGAAGTTGAGCATGTCCTTGCAACTCAGACTTTGCCGCTAAAGGCTTTCAAGACCATGGCTATCAATGTTGAGGGAACTCTTCGCCCAGGTGTGACTTCTAAAGACATCATCCTTGCTGTGATTGCAAAAATTGGTACCGGTGGTGGTCAGGGCTATGTTCTGGAATACCGTGGAAGTGCTATTCGTGCTCTTTCTATGGAAGCTCGTATGACAATCTGCAACATGTCTATCGAAGCTGGTGCTCGAGCTGGAATGGTAGCCCCTGATGAAACAACTTTTGAATACCTAAAGGGTAGACCCCATGCACCACAGGGCGATGACTGGGATGCTGCAGTTGAATACTGGAAGACATTACCAACTGACGACGGTGCAGTATTCGATAAAGAAGTATTCCTCGATGCAAACACACTAGATCCATTTGTCACCTGGGGAACTAACCCAGGTCAAGGTGTTTCACTAAACGATGCAGTTCCAGCTCCTTCAGATTTCGCTGATCCAAATGAGAAAGCAGCCGCAGAGCGTGCCCTTGAATACATGGATCTCGTTCCAGGTACGAAGATGAAAGACATCAAGGTTGACACTGTCTTCCTAGGTTCTTGCACAAACTCTCGCATTGAAGATCTTCGTGCAGCGGCAGCCATCATCAAGGGTAAGAAAAAAGCTGTTGGCTTACGCATGATGGTTGTGCCTGGTAGCGCTCGAGTGCGCCTTGAGGCAGAAGCAGAGGGCTTGGATAAAGTCTTCAAAGATTTTGGTGCTGAGTGGAGATTCGCTGGTTGTTCAATGTGTCTAGGTATGAACCCAGATCAACTAGCTCCAGGTGAACGAGCAGCATCAACATCAAACCGTAACTTTGAAGGTCGTCAAGGTAAGGGTGCTAGAACACATCTAGTGTCTCCTCTGGTTGCAGCAGCAACTGCTATTCGTGGAACGCTTTCTGCTCCAGGAGATTTGGAGGAGAACAATGGATAAGTTCACTACCGTTACCGGTGTTGCCGTTCCTCTAAAGAGATCAAATGTTGACACTGACCAAATCATCCCTGCTGTTTACCTCAAGAGAATTACCAAGACTGGTTTCGAAGATGCACTGTTCTCTTCTTGGCGTAATGATCCTGAGTTCGTGCTAAACCAAGAGGTTTATAAGCACGGTGAAGTATTGGTTGCTGGACCTGATTTTGGAACCGGATCATCTCGTGAGCATGCTGTTTGGGCGTTGCGTGACTATGGCTTCAAAGCTGTGTTGTCTTCGAAGTTTGCCGATATCTTCAGAGGTAACGCTGGTAAGCAGGGACTTGTTACTGGTGAAATATCAGATGCTGACACTGAGAACCTGTGGGCTGCAATTGAAGCTAATCCAGGTGTTGAAATCACCATTGATTTGGTAAATAAGACTGCAACACTGGGAGATATCACCGTTAGCTTCGCTATCGATGAATACACCAGATGGCGTTTGCTTGAGGGCCTAGATGACATTGGTCTAACTCTCAGAGATGAAGCAGCAATTACAGATTTCGAAGCAAATCGTCCAGGTTGGATGCCAGAGACTTTACCAGTTAGGACAGCAGGAGAGTAATGAGTCAGATAACTGTTAGAGGTGGCAAGCCACTAGTTGGTCGAGTTGATGTTAGAGGTGCTAAGAACCTTGTGACTAAGGCTATGGTTGCCGCGTTACTAGGTGAGACTCCTAGCGAGCTTCGTGATGTCCCAAAGATTAGTGATGTTGAAGTTGTTCAGAGACTGCTTGAACTTCACGGTGTGAAGATTGAGTTCTCTGACGATGGTGTGATGAAGCTAGACCCAACCAATGTGAAATCAGCTCGAATGGTTGACATTGATGCTCACGCTGGTTCTTCACGTATTCCTATCCTGTTCTGTGGCCCATTACTTCACCAACTAGGTGAAGCATTCATTCCAGATCTCGGTGGTTGCCACATCGGTGATAGACCAGTTGATTTCCACCTAGACGTTCTTCGTAACTTCGGCGCTGTAATTGAGAAACTTCCTAATGGAACAAGAATGAGTGCACCTAACGGTTTGCACGGAGCAAAGATTGAACTTCCTTACCCATCAGTTGGTGCAACCGAACAGGTGTTGCTAACTGCAACTAGAGCACAGGGTCTAACTGAACTATCCGGTGCAGCAGTTGAACCAGAGATCATGGACCTAATTGCCATCCTGCAGAAGATGGGTGCAATCATCTCTGTTGATACTGACCGTGTAATTCGCATCGAAGGTGTTGTATCTCTAAACGGATACTCACACCGTGCGCTATTTGATCGAAATGAAGCAGCCTCTTGGGCTGCTGCTGCACTTGCAACCGGAGGAGATATTTTCGTTGGTGGAGCAAGACAGCAGGAAATGACAACGTTCCTAAACGTATTCAGAAAAATTGGTGGCGCATTTGAGATTGAGGACGAGGGTATTAGATTCAAACATCCTGGTGGTCAACTACAGCCAGTTGTTATTGAAACCGATGTTCACCCAGGTTTTATGACTGACTGGCAGCAGCCACTAGTAGTTGCTCTAACTCAAGCAACAGGTTTGTCTATCGTTCACGAGACTGTTTATGAAAATAGATTCGGCTTTACTGAAGCATTGGTTCAGATGGGTGCTCAGATTCAGATCTACCGTGAGTGCCTAGGTGGTAACCCTTGTCGCTTCGGTCAGCGTAACTTCTACCACTCGGCAGTGATCTCAGGCCCCACCAAGCTGCACGGAGCAGATATTCGTGTTCCGGATCTTCGTGGTGGCTTTAGTCACATGGTGGCAGCCCTTGCTGCTGAAGGAACCTCGAATGTGACCAACGTTCAACTAATCTCTCGTGGTTACGAGCACTTCCTAGACAAGCTGAAAGCTCTTGGCGCTGACTTTAGTTACTCGGAATAACGATGGCTAAGAAATCTTCTGAACAAATCAGGATGCCAGAGCTTCGCCCTGGTGTTGAAATCACTTGGCAGATTAGAACTCTGGCTTGGATTCTCTGGCCTTGGGTGAGATTGCTATACCGCGTGAAGGTAACAGGCACTGAGAACCTCCCTAAGAACACCGGTTACGTTCTGGCAGCTAATCACGTAACTACCGTTGATGCTCTAGCGGTTGCCTTCATGATGTTCTTCAAGTTAGGTAGAGCTCCACACTTCCTAGCCAAGGAAGGCTTATTCAAGACTCCTATTGTTGGGCCAGTATTACTTGCCTGTGGTCAGATACCAGTCTTTAGAAGTGGTCGAGGAAACTCAGATCCAATGGAATCTGCATACAAGGTTCTTCGTGCAGGCCATATCATTGGTATTTTCCCAGAGGGATCTCTCACTCGTGAGCCAAACCAGTGGCCAATGCGGGCAAGAACCGGAGCGGTTCGTCTAGCTCTAGAAACCGGAGTTCCAATTGTGCCAATGGGCCAGTGGGGTACTGAAGTTGTCATGGACACATACTCTTCAAAGATCTTCCCTAAGCCTTGGCACACCGTAAACATGGTTATAGGAAAACCTCTGGACTTGAGTAAATATGATGGCAAGAAATTAGGTGTCGAAGAGATGGTTGCCATCAGCGATGAGTTGATGGTTGAAATCACCAAACTCGTTGAAGGTCTTCGTGGCGAGAAAGCGCCAGCAAAGCGATTTGTTCCAAGTGAACACGGTTTACCTGAACACGGTAACTTCAAGAAGTTCCTTATTCTAAAAGCTGAGAATGACAGAAGAGCAGCAGCTGGTTTAGAGCCACTTCCAGCTCATGCCAAAGTCAAGGGTAAGAAGATTGTTGTGAGGAAGAACAAATGACGCAGATAGCAGTTATCGGTGCAGGTTCTTGGGGAACCACTTTTGCCAAAGTTCTAGTAGATGCTGGCAATGATGTAAAGCTCTGGTCGAGAAGAGAAGAACTAACCGAAGAGATCAACACTTCTCACCGTAACGGTGATTACATGCCAGGTATTAACCTTCCAGAAACTCTTGTTGCATCTAGCGACATCGAAGAAGTGCTCAAAGGTGCTAAGCAGGTATACATCGCTGTTCCATCTCAAACTCTTAGAGATAACCTCCAGGACTGGGGAAAACACATCGAAGCAGATGCCATCATCGTGTCTCTAATGAAAGGTGTTGAGCAGGGCACTGGTCTTCGCATGAGCGAAGTAATCAAAGAAGTTCTAGGTTTCTCAGAAGATCAGATCTGTGTTGTTTCAGGACCTAACCTTTCTCTGGAGATTGCATCAGAGCAACCAGCTGCCTGTGTTGCTGCTTGCACATCTGCTGAGAACGCTCAGTTGGTAGCAGTTGCTGCAACCAACTCATACTTCATCACCTTTACTAACAAGGACGTGATTGGCACAGAGTTCGGTGGAATTCTAAAGAACTTGATTGCTGTTGCTATCGGTATCGTAAACGGTGTTGGCTACGGTCAAAACACCAAGGCATCGATTATGACCAGAGGGCTAGCTGAGATTTCTAGATTCGCTCAAGCTTTTGGTGCAAAAAAGAAGACCATGGTTGGTCTTGCTGGTCTTGGCGACTTGATTGCAACTTCTGAATCTCCATTATCTCGTAACCACAAAGCCGGAGAAATGCTCGGTAAGGGTTATTCAAAGCGAGAAGTTCTAAAGCGTTTGTCGCAGACCGCTGAAGGTCTAACTTCTGTTGCTCCAATCCTAAAGTTAGCTGCTCAAAAAGGTGTTGAGATGCCTATCGTTGAGCAAGTGCATTTGGTTATTGAAGGCAAGATGAGCCCTAAGGACATTGGTCCTTCACTTACCCGTGGTAACGACGTTCCAGAGGCTGAGTAATGCAACGTGTAGTTCTATTATTTGGTGGTGCATCTAGCGAGCACTCAATCTCTTGTGCAACTGCAAGCGGTGTGCTTTCAGCCATCGACAGAACTAAATACGAAGTTATTCCTGTTGGAATAACCAGAACAGGACAGTTTGTTCCAGCAGTTGATGATGTCAACCATTGGGCTCTAACCGAAGGGGAATTACCTGAGGTTCACTTCAATGGCGAGAGTATTATTTGGCCAACCAGGGGCATTAGAGAACTCAAGTATTCAAAGGTTGATGGATCTATTCATTCACTAGGTGAGATTGATGTTGTCTTCCCAGTGCTTCACGGTCCTAACGGTGAGGATGGCACCATGCAGGGTTTCCTAGAACTACTTGATCTTCCCTACGTTGGTAATGGAGTCTTTGCATCAGCTGCTGGTATCGATAAGGAATTCTCAAAAGCGCTTTTCATCGCGGCGGGATTACCTGTCACACCACATGTTGTTATTCACAAAAAACAGTGGCTATCAGATCCTGAGACAGTTCTAGAAAACGTGAAGAACCTAGGCGGGTTACCGCTATTCGTAAAGCCAGCTAGAGCGGGTTCATCGGTTGGTGTTTCTAAAGTCAAAGAGATGACTGAATTCGCTAAGGCGTTAGAAGTTGCTTTCAACGAAGACAGCAAGGTCACAGTTGAAAAAGGTTTAGTGGGTAGAGAAGTTGAGTGCGCTGTTCTCTCAAGTCGCGGTGGCGGTGTACCTAAGGTTTCTGTTGCTGGTGAAATTGTTGTGAAGACACGTGAGTT
>JBEAMR010000054.1:0-19685 GCA_041165845.1 Actinomycetota bacterium
TACCCATTTGCAGGACTACCCGCAAAATACCTGGTTCTCGCAGCTCAAAGGCTGTTACGGTCGGGCCTTTCATGGCCAGTATTTCAATCTTCATGGTGCCCCCATTGGGATCGGCGGTAAATATCCCCGAAGGGGAACATCCAGAACATTTTATGTCTACCCTCCGACATTTGAGTTAATCTAAGCGTTTTTCCTAGGAATTTTGGGCATGCGAGAATAGAGACATGACTAAACACACTCACGTAGCAACCCTCCACACCAACCATGGCGAGATCAAGGTCAACCTTTTCGGTAACCACGCCCCTAAGACTGTTGAGAACTTCATTGGCCTAGCCGATGGTTCAAAAGACTGGACTCACCCTAGAACCGGTGAGAAGCACACCGGAACCCCGCTTTATCAAGGTGTCATATTTCACCGCATCATTCCAGGTTTCATGATTCAGGGCGGGGACCCAACAGGAACTGGTATGGGAGGCCCAGGTTACAACTTTGCAGATGAGATCAGCGAAGAGAACTTCAACGACCCATACAAGCTAGCTATGGCTAACGCTGGTCCTGGCACCAACGGGTCACAGTTCTTCATTACTGTTGCTGACACACAGTGGCTTTACGGAAAGCACACCGTATTCGGTGAAGTTGCGGACCAAGCATCCAGAGAAGTAGTTGATCAGATTGCCGCGGTGGCAACAGGTCAGAACGATAAGCCTTTGGAAAATGTTGTTATTGAATCCGTTTCTGTAGAAGCTGTCGCATAACTCTGTGAGCGAAATCACCACCTGTTACAGACACCCCGATCGAGAGACCGGGGTGTCTTGTCAGCGCTGTGACAAATACATTTGTGTTTCATGTTCAACACCTGGTGCTGTTGGTTTCCTCTGCCCTGATGATGCCAAAGAACGAGTAAAGATTCATCGCCCAACTTTTGCTAAGTCACCTTTTCAAGCAGCGCCGGTAACAATCACACTGATTGCAATCAATGTTCTTGTTTATTTAGGGCAGATGCTTGTCCCTGGTTTTACCAATCTCCTCTTCTACGCTAACGTCGGACCGAACTACGAAGCGGGAAGTATTCTTCGTGTATTCACTGCAGGTTTTGCGCATTCAGAATCACAAATAACTCACATTCTCTTCAACATGTATTCGCTATTTGTTTTAGGAACAATCATTGAACCAATGATTGGAAGGTTAAGATTTACTATTCTCTACCTGCTTTCCATCTTCGGAGGTGGACTTGGAGTTCTCTATCTAGCTGAATTTGGAACAAGTGTTGTTGGCGCGAGCGGAGCTATCTTCGGTTTGATGGGTGCATATCTTGTATTACTTCGTGCACTAAAACTTGATGCAAGTCAGATGTATGTGTTAATCGGCATCAACCTTGTGATTGGTTTCTTACCTGGTATTGCGTGGCAAGCTCACGTCGGTGGATTAATTGTTGGTGGTGTAATCGCGCTTATGTATGCAGCCACGAGAAGACGTGAGAAACAACCTCAGCAGACAATTTTGATTGTGGCGTTAGTTGTATTTTTAGGTGCGCTTTGGATTCTCGGAAACGAGAGCCTCGCTTTAATGTAATTACTTCCAGCGAGTTAGGAAGCCGAAACCAATCATCATCAGACCGAAACCTACGATGATGTTGCCCGCGCCGATGTCATACGGAGTTCCTGCGCCTAACGGGAATAGGGTCTGCGAGATGTAGTAAACCATGATCCAGATAAGACCGATGATCATGAGGGTCAAAGTCACTGGAAGGAACCAAGCTGGGTTAGCACCGTCTGACTTCTTGGCTACCTTGGCTGAGTCTGGAACCTCAGGCTTGGCTGGACGCTTACGTAGGTTGCTGGTTTTCTTCTCATTTTCGGACATGGGGTAATTCTAATACGCCACATCGGCTAACAAGTTAGGCTTTAAAACCTAATGGTAAAGATCCTTGTACTAGACAACTACGACTCCTTCGTCTATACCCTCAACGGGTATCTCCAGCAGCTAGGAGCTGAGACTGAGGTGCTTCGCAACGATGTCGTGCCTGAGAGTGACTTGCCTGATTTACTAGCCAAATACGATGCCGTGTTACTCTCTCCTGGGCCTGGAACACCGGCAGCGGCTGGACTAAGCATTCCAACCGTCAAACTATCTCTTGCCACCGGTAAGCCAATCTTTGGAGTTTGTTTAGGCCATCAGGCCATTGCTGAGGCTATGGGAGCAACTGTTACCAACGCTGAAGAACTAATGCACGGTAAGACCAGCTTGGTCTATCACGACGACAGTTTGATCTATAAGGATGTTCCTGAGCCTTTCACGGCAACCAGATACCACTCACTTGCTGTAGTTGAAGAGACAGTTCCAGAAGATCTTGTAATTACAAGTAAGACTCAGGGTGGAGTAATCATGGGATTACAGCACAAGAATCTGCCTATCTACGGAGTTCAGTTCCATCCAGAGTCAGTGCTAACCCAAGGTGGTTACCAAATGCTGGGTAACTGGTTGGAATCAATTGGCCTAAAGGGTGCAGCTGATAAAGCTAAGACTCTTAGCCCACTTGTTAATCTCTAGAGCACACACTCAAGAGTCAAAGTAATGGTCTGGCCCTGCGGCTGAACACCAGGCTCTATAGATTGCGCAATGACTGTTGTTCCTGCCGTTCCTAAACAATCTGGTGCGAGATCTGTGTTGACTAGGTACCCAACTGTTGGTGCAGATAGCTGAGCACTTGCATCGCTCAACTCGAGATTCACAACATATGGAACTGTGACTGTTCCGGTTGAGATGACAAGATTCACAATTGAATTAGCCTCAATCGAGGTATTTGGTTCCGGCGAACTTGAAATAACGACATTTTCAGCAACTGTTGCCGAATCAGATCTAGTAATACTTCCAATTAGCAATCCAGCTTGAGTTAGCGCATTGGTTGCATCCAGTTCAGTCATACCAGTTAGGTCCGGCATCAATACCATCTCTTTACCAGTTGAAACATAAACCGTAATTGTTGTCTTAGCTCCAACTTGCTGACCTGCTGGAGGGTCGGTTGAAATAACTAAACCAGCTTCAACGGTGTCGCTTAGTTTGAGTTGTTTATCGACAAGCAAGTTTTGCTTAGTCAAAGTTTCGTAAGCTTCATCGTAAGTTTTAGCAACAACATCGGCAACAGCAATCTTTGTTGTTCCCCCGCCACCGAAATTGAACATCGATCCACCACTGGCCACTATCCAAACCAGTAATCCGATAACTAGAACTGATATTCCGCTGCCAAAACCCCAAAGCAGACTAGCTGAGGGTGCATCTCCATCACGCTTAGTTTTGGCTTTCCTTGTTTCAAGTACCTGAGTCTGGCCGGTTTCAAAGCCTAATTGGCTAAACAGATCCTTGGTTTCTTGATCAAGAACCACAGTTTCATCAATTGATGGTTCCTCTGGTTTAGCGATAACTGCGGTAGCTTCCTGGTCAGCTGAAGCAAGTAGTTCGTCGAAAGGATCGACAGTTGGTAGCGCTGGTGCGAGAACTGTCTCGGCAATTGGTTCAACAATCGGTTCCATCGGTGCTGTGGCTGGTTGCTGTTCATCCGACCAGCTAGATACCGACTGCCCTAGAACAGCAGCAGCGAGAGCAGAACGGAATTCACTAGCTGATTGGAATCTAGCGGAACGCTCTTTGCTTAGAGATTTCATTACGACAGAGTCAATAGCTAAGGAGATTGTTGGATTTATTGCAGAAGGTGATGGAGCTGTTTCACTTACGTGTTGGTATGCAACCGAAACTGCAGTGTCCCCGGTAAATGGTGGACGGCCGGTGAGCATTTCATATAAAAGAACACCGCAGGAATACAAATCTGTTCTGTTGTCAACGCTCTCACCACGAGCCTGTTCTGGTGAGAAGTATTGAGCTGTTCCAACAATGCCGTTGGTCTGAGCAAGAGTTGCTGATGAATCACTTACGGCTCTGGCAATACCGAAGTCCATTACCTTGATCTGGTTGGTGTCAGTAATCATCACGTTAGCTGGTTTGATGTCTCTGTGAATAACACCGGCAGCGTGGGAGAACTCAAGTGCAGTTAGAACACCAGTTGCATAAGCAATAGCTTCCTGCTGAGTGAGTCTTCTCTGACGAAGGATATCTCTGAGAACTTCACCACGAACGAGTTCCATCACGATGTATGGGAGGTGACGTTCAACACCATTACTATCAACGCTTACCTCATCACCTGCGTCATAGACTCTGACGATAGTTGGGTGAGCCATACGAGCTGAAGCTTGAGCTTCCTGGCGGAATCTAGCTTCAAAACTTGAATCAGCAGCAAGATCTGCTTTCAGCAACTTGATTGCAACAGTTCTACCTAGACGAGTGTCAACACCTGAGTAAACCTCTGCCATGCCCCCGCGGCCAATTAGTTGACCTAATTCATAGCGGCCAGCGATGATACGCGCTGAGTCGTTCATCGTTTGCTCCGTTCAAGTGTTTGTTGTCTTACCAAGTTTATCTTTGCTAACTTGTTTCAAACTTAGGCTTTGCTGTTAGTTAATCACTTCTGGAATTGGTTCAGGTTCTTGTTGGTAGTAATAGACCTGAACTGTTGAACCTTTAGCAATACTTCCCAACGGTGAGATGTCATATACCTGTGAGATACGAGGATCATCCGCTGGAACAGTAGTGCCAGCTATTGGGTCAACTACCACACCCAATTGAGTAAGTTGAGGAACAACAAGTGAGACATCCAAACCCTGATAGTTGCTCAACAGAATTACAACATTCTCAACAGTTTCAGTTGGTTCAGGTGTTGGAGTTGGTGTCTCCGTCTTGGTCTGAGATGGTGATGGGCTAGGAGTGATGGTCTGCTTAGGAGCTACGATTCCAGCCCAGGTGATGACCGCAATGGTGCTTAGGAGAATTACTACCAGAGCGATCCAAGGCCACACCGCTGGGACAGGAGCGGTTGGCTTGGTGTCGGTGTCAATGACGGTAGTCTCATCGCTAACTTCTCTGGTTGCCGGCGGAATAACCGCGTTGATAGGAATGTGAGTTGGAGAGTTAGCTAGTAGTGCTTCCGCTCTAGCTGCTAGTGCTAGGGCAGAGCTAGGTCTCTGGTCAGGCTTTTTAGCCATACAGTCCATTACTAGTCTCACAAGTTTTGGATCAATCGTTTCAGGAAGTGGTGGTGGGGTCTCATTGATTTGAGCCATGGCAATAGCCATCTGGGTTTCACCCTTGAAAGGTCTTCTACCAGCCAATGCTTCATAGGCAACGATGCCTAGCGAGTATATGTCGCCAGCTGCGCTGGCAGGCTTACCGGTAGCTTGCTCAGGAGCGAGGTATTGAACAGTTCCCATCACCTGACCGGTTTGAGTAAGGGATACCTGGTTAGCAACACGAGCAATACCAAAGTCAGTGATCTTTACCTGACCATCAGGTGAGATGAGCAGGTTGCCTGGTTTGACATCTCGGTGCACTAGACCTTCTTTGTGAGCGGCATCGAGTGCTAGAGCTGTTTGAGCAATGATCGAAATTACCTGTTGCTCAGGAAGAGTCTTCTCTCTTTCCAGAATTGAAGAGAGAGATTCACCCGGCACCAATTCCATTACTAGATAAGCAGAACCATCGTCTTCACCGTAGTCATAGACATTAGCAATACCATCGTGGTTGATCATTGCCGCATGTTTAGCTTCTGTTCTGAATCTCTCAACAAAATCAGGATCACCCATGTATTGCTGTTTCAGAATCTTGATAGCAACCTGACGAAGAATAACTTCATCTTGGGCTTGCCAAACTTCACCCATACCACCGGTAGCAATTCTCTTGACTAGTCGGTATCTATCTCCGTAAAGCTTTCCTTCTTCAGGTTTCATTTGTTTAGCACCGCCTGCATGACTTTCTTAGCGATAGGAGCGGCGACGCTGTTACCTCGTCCAGCTTGACCATAACCCCCACCATTTTCAACAACGACAGCAACAGCAACCTGAGGATTCTTTGCTGGAGCAAAACCGGTAAACCAAAGTGTGTATGGTTCACCAACACCATTCTCGGCTGTTCCAGTCTTACCAGCAACAACAACACCTGGAATAGAAGCGTTAGAGCTAACACCAGATGAGACTGCCATCACCATCATGTTCTTTAGCGCTTCAGAAGTACTAGTACTAATCGATCTTCTAATCTCTGCTGGTTTAGTTTCTTGAAGCAAAGTCAGGTTAGAAGTAAAGATCTGATCAACAAGAAATGGTTGCATCTCGATTCCACCATTTGCAATTGCAGATGAAACCATCAACATCTGCAGAGGGCTTACTCGAACATCGAATTGACCAAAAGAAGACAAACCTGTTTGTGCTGCATCCATTCCCTCTGGATAAACACTTGCAGTTGACTTCATCGGGATATCAACTGATTCACCGAACCCAAACTTCTTAGCCTGTGCTGCAATCGCATCCTGGCCAAGTGCGATACCAAGTTCAGCGAACGGAATATTGCAGGAGAGCTTTAGTGCAGTTGCGATAGACACTTGTTTTGCACCACCGCAACGACTCTCACCTGAGTTAGTAATAGTGGTATTAGTGCCAGGCAATGTATATGTTCTTGGGTTAGGCAGTTTGCTCTGCGCTGTGTATTTACCTGATTCGATTGCAGCCGATGCCACCACAAGCTTGAATACAGAGCCAGGTGCGTATAAATCTCCACCGATAGCTCTGTTGATTAGTGGGGCATCATTTCTAGTTAGAAGTTTCTTGTAATTTGCCGATGCATCACCGGTGTTGTGAGTTGAGAGCAGGTTGGCATCAAAGCCTGGTTTAGATACCAAAGCAATAATGCGACCGGTCGTTGGATCCATGGCGATAACAGCCCCCTTGTTATCGCCTAGAGCATCCCAAGCAACCTTCTGAACTTTCTCATCAATGCTTAGTTCAACCGAAGCACCGGTTACCGGGTTACCAGAGAATAGAGCATTCAGTTGCTCAAAGAACTGACCTGAGTTATCGCCTCTTAGGGAGCTATCTAGGTAGTTCTCCAGGCCTGTTCGGCCTTGGTATAGGGAATAGAAGCCAGTTATAGCGCTGTATTGGTTACCTGAATACTTACGGAGGAAATGGTAGGCGTTATTTGATGGAACTGATTCAGCAATTGGCTTGTTATCAACAAGGATGGATCCTCGTTGAGTCTTATAGCCATCAAACACTGGTCTTTGGTTTCTAGAGTCATTATTTAGTGCATCGGCGTTGACTACCTGCATAGCGCTAGCTGCGATAAAAAGGGATAAGAACATTAAGAGGATGACGTTGGCAACTCTTCTAATCTCTGGGGTCATTGAGCCACCGTCCCCGCTTTAGGGAGAGTGTCAGACAGGCGCAGTAATAGAGCGATGATGATCCAGTTAGCGACTAGAGAGGAACCACCGGCTGCAAGCAGTGGAGTTGTTAGTCCGGTTAGCGGAACAACTCTGAATACTCCACCGATAACAATGAAGACCTGAAGAGCAATTACAAAACCTAAACCAACAGAAAGCAACTTGCTGAAATCGTCAGCGTGGGCATTAGCAATACGAAGTGCTCTAGCAACCAACAACATATACATTGCTAACACTGCGAAGATACCAACTAGTCCCAGCTCTTCACCGATTGCAGAAATAATAAAGTCGCTGTTAGCTAGTGGAACGATTTGCGGTAGTCCGCCACCTAAACCTGTTCCAAACAAACCACCGTGAGCTAAACCAAACATTGACTGCACTAATTGATAAGAGCCACCAACAGCAGAGTAATTCTCTTCACTTAGTGGATCTAACCAACCGTTTATGCGACCACCCACGTAACTCATAAATCGAGAGGCCACTAATGCTCCGCTGGCAAACATAATTAATCCAACAAAGACGTAGAACGCCCTGGCGGTTGCAACATAAATCAAAACAAGAAAAAGCCCGAAGTATAGAAGCGAAGTTCCTAGATCACGCTGCAGGACTAAGACACCCAGAGATGCTAACCAAATAAAAGCGATAGGACCCAGTTCTCTAGCTGGCGGAATACGGACACCTAGAACCTTACGTCCAACAACAGCAAGTGATTCTCTTCGAGAAGCCAGGTAACCAGCAAAGAAAACAGTTAGTGCAATCTTTGCAAGCTCACCTGGTTGAAAACTAATTACTCCTAGATTTACCCAGAGCTTTGCACCGTTAACTGTTTTACCAATAACTGGAAGTAGTGGAAGTAAAAGTAAGAGGACACCGAGAGCCATTGAGATGTATATGTATTTACGGAAAGACAAATGGTTCTTAACACCCCAGAGCACAAGTGCTGCAAGCAGCATCGCAACTACCATCCAAACAACTTGTCTTGAACCGACAGTTCTATCGGCATCGGTAAGTGACTTAGCTAAATCCAATCGGTAGATAACAACAACACCGA
Source organism: Actinomycetota bacterium (assembly GCA_041165845.1). Taxonomy (GTDB): domain Bacteria; phylum Actinomycetota; class Actinomycetes; order Actinomycetales; family Microbacteriaceae; genus Rhodoluna. Next base: position 8,373 of record JBEAMR010000054.1, read on the forward strand.
GACTGTTTAGAAAGAAACCGATAGGTAGTAGTAATGGATCAGCATCACTTGCTTTGTATCGAAGAAGAATATGGAAACCAGTTGCAAGGGCAACAGGTAGTCCCCAGAAATACCAACCCTCTGGAGAGAGGACTTGAATAGTTGCTAGCTGAACTTGGGCAAGAGCAAAAGCAAAGATACCGAAAGTAAAGAGCAACATAATCAGCTCGATGTTGCGTTTACTCGGCATCACCCGAACTCTAGCTCTAGCCATTGTCAATACTCGAAGCTATTTGAGCTAACTTCTCTTTAGCATCAGCGAGAGAGTCAGCAGAGACGCTTCTGTTTAGAAGATCCTGTTGGAAATCTGGAAGTGAAACCAAATCAAGTTCTGACTTTTCAACCAGATGGGAGAAACCAAAACCTGCAAAACTCTCCTTGATGCCTTGGTAGATAGCAACCTTGCCATCTTCAACGCCTAGGTAGTAACGGGTCTGGGTATATGAGTAGATACCCCAGATTGAACCGACGGCAACGGTAGTCAGAATTACAAAAAACAGCAGTCCGCGCAGCTTCCAGTTTCTGACCTTGCCATCGAATTCCTTGACAGCTTGGGCAAAGGCAGGGTCATCAACAGCAATGAACTCCTCTTTATTTGCTGAGTTTCTCAAGGTATCGAACCAGGCTTTAGGGCTAAAGATCTCGAGGATACGGCCAGCGCTGTTTGGTTTGATTACTACCTCGTTGGCAGCAGAACCAAGCCAGGTAACGCCCTGCATCGGTAGTTCTTCATCTGCTTCACGAAGCTCAACCAGAATGACTGTGACGTTATCTGGAGCACCATATTCTTTAGCCTCTTCGATTAGTAGTTCAACTGCTTCTTCAAGATCAGGAACTTTCATATTCTCTTCAATCAGTGCAGTTGGAACAAAACCACAGAGACCATCCGAGCAGAGTAAGAATCTGTCTCCCGGCTTCACTGCAATTTGTTTTGTATCGAACTGAGGCTCATCCGATGCGTCACCGAGAACACGCATCAACACGTTTCTTCGTGGGTGATATAAAGCTTCTTCTTCAGTGATGCGACCAGAGTCAACAAGTGTCTGGACAAAAGTGTGATCTTTTGTAATTTGATCCATGATGCCATCGCGAAGTAAATAAACTCTTGAGTCACCGATGTGAACGATGTTTGCTTGACCTTCGGTGAATAGCAAACTGTCCATGGTGGTTCCCATACCTTGTAGATATGAAAACTCCTTAACAGTTGCAGTTAGTTTCTCGTTTGCTCTCTGCATTGCTTCGAGTAATGTGCCAGTTGCGAGATCCGCATCTTCATAAACATCATCCACTTGAGCAACTAGCTGTGTGGCAATTGCAGATGCGATATCTCCACCAGCATGTCCACCCATACCATCAGCTACTACGAAGAGGTTGACACCGCTGTACCCAGAGTCCTGGTTACTGCTTCTAATCTTTCCTCGGTCGCTCTTAGCCGCGCTAATTATTTTGAAGTTCATGATTAGCCACGCAACTCAAATGTTGTTTTACCAATACGAATCTGCATCTCAGCTTTGACTGCAACCGGTGCACCAATTCTTGAGCCATCAACATATGTTCCATTAGTTGAATTTAGATCCTGTAGTTGCCAACCCTCATCAACTTTTTGAATACGAGCATGTTGTGACGAAACGTAGTCGTCATCTAAAACAAAGTCACTGTTAGGTGCTCTACCAATTCTGATTTCACGACGATCAAGAACTAATTCAGTTCCAAGTAGTGGTCCAGCAATAACAACCAATCTGGTTGGCAAAGCGTTCATCGCTGAAACAACAGTGGCTGATTCGGGGGCAGAAGAAAAGTCCACTACACTCGTCAATCCTGTTGTCGGAGCAGAGAGAGTAGTTGGAGTGTTCTTCTCAACTACTTGAGAGAAAACACGAGTGCTAAATAGATCGGCTCTGATAATTGAGATGATGCTCAAAATAAATAGCCAGAGCACAAGTAAGAAACCTGCTCTAACAATGAACAGCGCTAGTTCACTCATTGTCAATCTCATTCGTGGCAATGACTCTAAAAACAAATACTGTTCGCCCAGCTTCAATACTGCTATCTGCTGGAAGAGTTTGAGACTTAACCAACCTGCCAGCAATTTTGGTTCCGTTAGTTGAACCAAGATCTTCGAGAGTGGCTGTAGTTCCATCCCAGTTGATAGCAAAGTGCACTCGGGATAAACCTGAGTCGTTGACTTGGATGTCGGCTGAAGCATCTCTACCGACAGTGGTTCTTGGCTTCGCCAATAGATAGCGTTTTCCACCAAAATCCAAAGCCGGAGACCAGGTGACCGCTGAGACTTGAGCGGCAACGCTTGAAGCAGTTACCTGCAATTGCCCTAAAGCGAGGGTTGAAAGTGCTTCAACCTCAATAATTAGCTCATCGCTGAACTGGTAGCGCTGTCTCTTAGCGTGGGCCAGTAGTTGCTTCTTCACGTCGGTCACTAGGTCTTGACCCAGAGGGCGAAGCCTTGCATAGTCAGCCTGGGAGAGCTTTACAGTGTATAAATTGGGGGCAAGGATGCGCTCGCGGTCAACAACAGCTGCTCCAGCATCCATCTTGGCCTTGATAGCCGAGCTGATCTCGACCGGTTGGATTTGTGATTTGAAGGCTTTGGAGAAGGCCCCATTAACGAACCGCTCTAGACGGCGTTCAAAGTTCTCAATCAGACCCAAAACTTATCCTCACTCGCTCTAAAACCAGTTTAAGGTCAATAATCTAAAGTCTGATAGAAACCTGCCAATTAGGTTAAGCGAACCTGAATTCGGTCATTTGAGACTACAGAACTCTCTAATCTGAAGATGTCAGCACCAAACGAAAAGGAATTCGCAATGAACCTAAAAAACAAGGTTGCACTTATTGCTACCTCAGTACTAACTGTTGGAACTCTAGTTGCAGCATCTCCAGCACTTGCGCATAAATCAGCTCCGAAGCCAAGCGCTAAGACCATCGCAAAGACGGTTGTAAGCCCAACAGCTACGCCAACGCCAACTGTTTCTCCTACTGTTGTGCCGACACCTCCAGTTTTCAGAGATGGTGACCGAGGCAAGCACAAGGGACACCACGACAAGGGCAGGCACATCGAGAAGCCAAAGGGTTCTCCAATTACGAAGACTGTGACTGTTGACGTCCCTGAAACTGGCAGCTACCAGCTTCTAGTCACTGAAGTTAAGCCAGCTGATGCACCTGCAGCTCCAGCCGGCAAGCCTGAGCGCCGCGAACACAGCTTCACAGTTGCTGTTACCGGTACTGGTTCACAGACAATCACTTTGAACCTTCCGCACCCTGGTGACTACAAAGTTTCACTCATCAGTGTTGTTTCCACACAAAGCATCACTGCAACAGCACCAACCAACTAAGTTCCATTTCCTCTCTGGTTAGTTAGAACTAAACCCCAGGACCTAAAGGTTCTGGGGTTTAGTTTTAAGCTACTTCGTGTTTTCGTTTACCACGGGTGTGAGTTGGACTGCAGCCCAGGTTCTCTGGCTTATCAGCGCAGTGATCACAGAGAAGAATCAGATCTCTACATCCAGGAGATGTGCAGTTGCGGAAGTGTGAAGTTGGTGCTGAGCATTTTTCACATTCACCAATGGTCTTCGCTTCTTCAGTGAAGTTGATGTTCAGTCTGTCGTCAAAGACATAGAGAGAACCTTCCCAAAGAGACTTATCCCCCTGAGATTCTCCATAGCGAACAATGCCACCATCAATTTGGTAGACCTCTTTGAAGCCGTTCTCAATCATGATTGCGCTCAGGATTTCACAGCGAATACCACCGGTGCAGTATGTGACTACTGGACGATCTTTAATGTCGTCATACTTACCACTCTTAATCTCAGCAACGAAGTCGTGTGAGGTTTGAACATCTGGAACGATAGCGTTTTTGAACTTACCGATCTTGGCTTCAAAAGCATTTCTACCGTCGAAGAAAACAACTTCGTCTCCGCGTTCAGCTACCAGCTGGTCAACAGCTTTTGGCTTTAGGTGCTTGCCACCATTAACAATGCCTCGTTCAGTGACCTCGATAGCGTCAGGCGCGTTGAAGGCAACCAGTTCGTTGCGAACACGGACCTTTAGCTTCGGGAAGTCATTGCCGGTTCCCATGGACCACTTGAAATCAATCTTTCTAAAGCCGGTGTATTGCTTTGTGGTCTTCACATACTTCTTCAGTGCAGACATGTCGCCACCTAAGGTGCCGTTGATGCCGTGCTTAGAGATGAGGATGCGACCCTTGAGCCCTAGGCTTTCGCAGAGATTCTGCTGCCACAGCTTTACGGCCTCAGGGTCACTGATTGGCGTAAAACCGTAGTAAAGGATTATCTTTTGTAGTTCCACTCTTGCAATTGTAAAGATAATTAGATGTCCCTAACAGCCCTAGGATTAACCTCATGACTAATACTCAAGGAATCAATAAATCAGGTTTTGACCTCTCAGTTCGCCCTCAGGACGACCTTTTCAAGCACGCCAACGGTGATTGGCTCAAGAACGAAGAAATCCCTGCAGACCAAGCAGTGCACGGTTCCTTCTACAAGCTACGTGATGACTCAGAGGCTGCCGTTAAGGCAATCCTCGAGGAGGCAGTTGCTAACCCACAGCCTGGTGTCAGCCAGCAGATAGGTGACATGTATGGGTCATTCCTAGATGAAGCACGTGTGAACGAGCTAGGGGCAGCACCTATCGCCGTCGACCTAGATCGCATCAGCAAAGCAAGCTTCGCTGACCTTGCTCACCTAATGGGTGAACTAGAGCGCGGCGGTATCCCAGGTCTATTTGGTTTCTATGTAAACAACGACCCAGGTAACCCAGAGCGCTACCTAGTCAACATGTATCAAGGTGGACTAGGGCTGCCTGATGAGTCTTACTATCACGATGAGAAGTATGCAGCGTTCCGCGATGCATACATTCCTTATGTTGCAAAGATGCTTCAGCACGCAGGTTGGGCAGCTGAGCAAGCTGACAAAGATGCAGCAGCAATCATGAACTTTGAAACTAAGTTGTCAAAGCTGCACTGGAGCGTCGTTGAAACTCGCGATGCAGAGAAGACATACAACCTAAAGACATTCGAGCACCTAAAGCACATGAGCCCAACATTCGATTGGGATGCATATCTTTTGGGTAACGGCTTTGACGCAAAGATTCTTTTTGAATCAGTTGTGATGATGCCTTCCTTCTTTGAAGGACTACACACTGTATTCAACGAGGAGAACCTAGCTGAAGTTAAGTTGTGGTTGCAGTGGCAGGTTATCAACAACACTGCTCCATATCTAAGCGATGACTTTGTTAACACCAGATTTGAGTTCTATGGCAAGACTCTTACCGGTCAGCCTGAGCTACGTGCACGCTGGAAGCGTGGCGTGCAGCTTGTTGAAGGTTCCCTCGGTGAAGCAGTTGGAAAGATTTATGTCGAGAAGCATTTCCCACCAGCAGCTAAAGCTCGCATGGACGAGTTGGTGAAGTGGCTTATCGAGGCATATCGAGAAAGCATCACCAACCTTGACTGGATGACAGAAGAGACCAAGAAGAAGGCTCTTACCAAGCTAGACAAGTTCAACCCAAAGATCGGTTACCCAAGCAAGTGGAAGGATTACTCAACACTTGTTATCGACAGAAACGATCTTGTTGGAAACGTTCGCAGAGCTTCTGCTTGGGCAACTGAGAAAGAAGCAGCGAAGATTGGCGCACCGCTAGATCGTGACGAGTGGTTCATGACTCCACAAACAGTCAACGCTTACTACAACCCAGGCTTCAACGAGATTGTTTTCCCAGCAGCTATTCTGCAGCCACCGTTCTTCAGCCTTGACGCTGATGACGCAATTAACTTTGGTGGTATCGGTGGAGTTATTGGACATGAAATCGGTCACGGTTTCGATGACCAGGGTTCAAAGTATGACGGTGATGGTGCACTTATTTCTTGGTGGACAGAAGATGACCGTAAGGCATTCGAAGAGCGCACTAAGGCTCTCATCGAGCAATACGACGTTCTATCTCCTGAAGGTCTTTCAGATGAGTTCAAGGTAAACGGTGCTCTAACTATTGGTGAGAACATCGGTGACCTAGGTGGAATCACTATTGCATACAAGGCATACCTAATGAGCCTTGGTGGTAAAGAACCTGAGGTTATCGACGGTCTAACCGGTGCTCAAAGATTCTTCCTGTCTTGGGGTTTGATCTGGAGAGGTAAGTCAAGAGACGAGATCGCTATCCAGCGCCTTGCTACTGACCCACACTCACCTAGCGAATTCCGTTGCAACCAGGTAGCAAGAAACTTTGACTCTTTCTACGAGGCATTCGATGTCACTGACAAAGATGCAATGTGGCTAGAGCCTTCACAGCGTGTAGCAATCTGGTAAATCACAAACTATGAAGTTATGGCTACGCCTGATCTGGGCTCATTTGAGTTGGCGCTGGCGTAGCCGACTTCAGGTCTCTGATGTTGGAGTAAGAAACTTCGTTGTCTGGCCAACCGACATAGATATCTTCTTGCACATGAACAATGGCATCTACCTAACTCTTCTCGACATCGCTCGCTTTGATCTAATGAAAAGAGCCGGAGCGTGGCAGAAACTGAAGAAGCTGAAGATTCATCCCGTTGTTGTTCAAGAAACAATTACCTTCCGAAAGTCACTGACTCCATGGTTGAGATTTCAGGTTCAAACCAAGTTGATTGGTTGGGATGAGCAGGCTTTCTTTATAGGTCAGAGATTTGTAGTTAAAGGTGAAATATACGCAGAAGCAGTTGTGAAACTTAGATTCCTGCAATCACCTAAGGGAACTCCAACGCCGGATGAAGTAAATGAAAAACTCGGTGGCTGGCCAGGTGCAGTTCCTGTATTACCTCACTGGGTAATTGAGTGGAATAAAAGTGTTGCTCTTCCTAAGGGAAGAGAAGCAGCTCCATCAGACTGGGTTTAGTAAAGAACTGAAGTTAGAGGTCGCAACTAAGTCGCCATCGAGTTCAACAACTAACACTGCAATCTGATTCTCTTTGTTGCTCTCGTTGTATTTATCAGCGATTGAAATAGCGGAAGTTCCAGAAGCAAAAAGTGCTGTTGCCCAAACATCAGCTGTAACAATGTCCTTAGCAACAACCGTTAGCTGACTCAATTGATTTGCAAATTCTGAACCATGCTTTGGATTCCAGATGTGTTCACCACGTTCAGCAGTTCCAGAAGTTGCAACTGCTCTGAACTCCGTGTTGTTCAGGTCAACAACTGTTAGGACTCCAGCTTCAGGGCTAGCAATTGTAACTGGTGTCGATATACCAATTCGCATGGCGAAGCCTGGAGTGATGTTTCGACTTAGTCGAATATCTCCTCCTGCATTCATCGCAAAGTCAGTGATACCTGCACTTTCTAAAACAACAGCTGCTCTATCAGCAGCCCAAGTCTTAACCAGACCTGATGGATCAAAAGTGTTTTGTGGCGTGAACGGGCTAAACCAACCATCCGTTACTTGAGACCAGCTTTCACATTCATCCCAAATCTGTGAAACAACTTCGGGACAATCTGCAACGGAACATTCACCACGAGAGAGTTTGCTTAGTGGAGAGTCCGGTTTGTATAGTGAAAAAATTTCATCAGTTTTATGCAATTCAGCGACTGAAGCTCTCATTACTTCACCAAGCTTCTCTTTAGGAAGTTCAGTTCTACCGACAAACCTAAACACAGTTCCCATACAGAACTCGGTGTGACGGAACTCTTCAGACACTAAAACTTCGCTAACGCATCGCCTAATGCGGTCATGAACGCATCTACTGAGAAAGTTGCGCCGGAAAGCATAGAGGTGTCAAAGCTAGAACTCTGAGCGGCAATAGCTAGTTGAACTAGGTATGGAAACGCCGAACCTCTGCCGTTGGTTGCTCCGGCCTGGTCAAGACTGATTTCGGTAATTGTCGATCCAGTCTTAGTTACGGTTAGTTGAACAGTCCCATACTTGTATTTCACCGGCGAACTTGTCTGGCTAACTGTTGTGCTCACCGGCGGGGGTGTTGGCTTCGGAGTTGGGGTTGTGGTTGGAGTCTCTGTTGGGCTGGGGGTAGGTGTAACTGTTGGCTCTGTCGTTGGAGTACCAGTCGGATTAGGTGTTGTCGGTGTGTTGGTAGGAGTCGGGTCAGTGGTTGGAGTTGTTGGGATGGGGCTAAAGGTCGCGGCAGGGTTGGCATTAGCACCAACCTGGAAACCTGTAACGACTGCGATCAAGCTCGCAGTTCCCATTAGGGCTTGAGTTGTTTTTCTCACCAGGCGAACTCCTCTGCGTGTATTTGGTTTAGCGGAGTACCCACTTTGGTTAGTGATCTTTCAACTGCTTTGGTAAAAGCACTAGGACCACAAATGAAAACATCTGACTTATCAATGTTAGGGACAAGCGCTCTAAGTCTTTCGTGATCAGGGAACTGATCATTCGGACCTGCTGGGAACCACGACTGTGGATGCTTTCTAGATCCTTCAAGAATGTGAATGTAGAAACCTCTGCGCTTAGCAATCTCTGTTAGTTCAGCAATCAGGGCGGCATCATTACTGTTTCTAACTCTGTAGATAATTGTTGCTTCACCAGGTTTTGCTGAGATTGATTCTGCAAGAGCTCTAATTGGTGGAGCTCCAATACCTGCAGCAACTAGAACAACATGATCCTGAGTTCTTCTCTCTTCAATAAAGACACCGTAAGGACCTTCAAGAATTACTCGTGTTCCAGGCTTGATGTTTTGTAATTGAGCGGTGTCATCACCACGGTTACCTATAGTAAATCGTAGCGAGTGATTTGTTGGAGCAGCAGAAAGACTGAATGGGTGAGCACGCCACCACTGCTTCCACGTGATAACTCTCATAATAAAAAATTGACCAGCGTGAGCATCAAAGGTTCTTATATTTCTACCAGTGAGGTAGATAGAAGTTGCATCACTAGCTTCAGCAACAGTCTTAGAAACTTTTATTCCAAATAAACCCGAGAACACAATTGGTTGTAACAACCTGAACCAAAGAATGTTGAGGGCAACAAATAGGTATGCGCCTATCCAGAAAGCTAGTGCAAGTGGTTTACCGGCAATATCACTTCCAGTGTTGATCTGGTGTGGGATGGCAAGCATCACAGAACCGTAAGCAAACAGGTGAATCAAGTACCAAGCTTCGTATGGAAGTCTCTTGCGAGTGAGGTTGAGAGAAGTAGCCACTACAAGAATCATCAAGACTATGGAGATAGTTGCTAATAGAAAATCCGAAGAACTATTAATAAGTGAAAGTGTTTCATCTATCACGTTTAGAGAATCGGTTATGGAGTAAGACCAAATCACAGAAACGAAGTGCAGAATTACTAAATATAGAACAGGCTTACCAAGTTTCTTGTGAGTAACAGTTGCTCTGTCGTGACCATAAAGTTTGTCTAACCAGGGAACTCGAGCAATCAGAAGAACTTGGATTAGGAGAAGGTTTGTTGCAAGCAGAGCAGACAGACGATTAACCGCATTCAAGGCACTTGAAAGATCGACGAGTGCGTTGGCACCACCATCAAGTAGGAAAGTTAGCGTTACCCAAATCAAGCTGCCCCAACCAAGTGCTTCAACTAAATCTTGCTTTGATTGCAAACGCTTTATCGTTTTTTGACCCTTTGGTTTAAAGTTACTTGGCTCAGCAAGTACCAGGGTGCTGGCACTTTCCGGAGAAGCAAATTCACTTTGGGTCATACCTAAAGTTTGGTGCACATTTCTGGATGTATCCTGCACGCTCCCTGAATAACGACTATTAGGTTGAACCTCTGCGATGATTACTAATGTTTACGAAACAACGCAGTTTTATGCAGAACTCCACCCTTAGTTCTGCGCTGAATCCGGAGTTAATAGGTGCAAAGGTTTGAACGCGATCAGGTTGCCGCTAGGTCAGTTGCCCTAGTCGAGACTTGGCTCAGTGAGTCAAAGAAGGTCGGGAAGAGATCAGGAGCTGAGAAGCGCTTAGCCAAACTCCTCAAGGATCCAATTGGGTTGAATTGGACTCTACGTTTCGTCGACCGAGTTATCAGGCCTAGAGACAGGAAAATTGCGGCAAAAGAGCTCAATTTCCTAGCCAGAAACTTACCTAAGAGCCTTAGCAAACTGGATCGGTTCACCATCAAACTAGGTGGGGCTTTCGCTAGACCCTTCTCCTTTATTGTCATTCCAATAGCCAAGACCAGACTCAGACAACTAGTTGGGCACCTAATTGCCGATGCCAGACCAAGAAAACTCAAGAGACATATCAAGAGATCCAGGTCTAAGGGCATAAGCCTCAACCTAAACCTCTTAGGAGAGGCAGTCCTGGGAGAGCGTGAAGCGAATTACAGGTTTGAAGAAACATTCAAACTGCTAAAGCGCAAAGACGTCGACTACGTTTCAATCAAGCTGTCAGCAGTTGCAAGCCAGATATCCATGTGGGGTTTTGAAGCTTCAGTCGAACGCTTAGTTGAGAAGCTCACCCCACTGTATTTGTTTGCAGCTCAATCAGAACAAAAGAAATTCATCAACCTAGACATGGAAGAGTATCGAGACCTAGGTCTAACCATGTTGGTGTTCAAGAGGCTCTTATCTAAACCAGAATTACAAAATTTGGAAGCAGGAATTGTTCTTCAAGCTTACTTACCCGACTCGTATGCAGCGCTTCAAGAGTTAACCGAGTTTGCTCAACTTAGAACTGCGAATGGTGGAGTTGGTATAAAGGTAAGAATTGTTAAAGGTGCAAACTTAGCAATGGAACAGGTAGATGCTGATTGGCACGGTTGGCAACTTGCAACCTACCAAACTAAAGCTGAAACAGATGCAAACTACAAACGACTTATCGACTACGCACTCAACCAAGACCGCATCTCCTCTCTACGAATTGGTGTTGCAGGTCACAACCTATTTGATTTAGCTTTCGCACATGAACTTGCAAAACACAGAAACATAAACTCAAATATTGAATTTGAAATGCTGCAGGGAATGGCACAACATCTTTCAACTCAAGTAATGAATGATGTTGGCGGATTACTCCTATACACACCTGTGGTTAGACCAAGTGAGTTCCAGGTAGCAGTTGCCTACCTAACCAGAAGACTTGAAGAAAACGGAAGTCCAGACAACTTTATGTCTGGGGTGTTTGATATCGATAACGACAGAAATGTTTTTGACAGAGAAAGACTGAGATTCGAACTATCTCTACGGTTAATGAATGAAATCGCATCCAAACCAAATCGTAAACAAAACAGACTGGATGAGAAACACACGGTTCAAGAAACCTTCACAAACGCACCAGATACCGATCCATCACTACCAAATAACAGAGA
>JBEAMR010000055.1:0-18552 GCA_041165845.1 Actinomycetota bacterium
AGCTCACCAGAGCCAACAAGTGTGCGAGGGAGGGGGAACATCTCTTCAACATTCTGGTCTGCAGTAATAGGTATACCGGCAGCAATCTGACCGACCAGGGGAACCATTGCGGTAGCTGCCATTGGAACGACATTATCCGCCTGACTAGAGATGGATTCTTCCCAGCCATCAGGGGTGATTAGGACTTCGATGTTTCTAGAGAGGTTGTCCTGGCGACGGATGTAGCCCTTTTGCTCCAAGTTGTCTAGCTGATAGGAGACGCTGGCAACAGCGCTGAGACCTACAGCCTCTGCAATTTCGCGCATCGATGGAACAATTCCTCTTGTTGCCTTGCTCTGAAGGATCATTTGAAGGATTGCAGCTTGGATATCGGTCAATGAATCACTGCTCTTGCGGGTCATTTTGAGCCTCTCTGAAGCACTTTTGGGTCGATGTCAGTGGTTGCAGATTAGATGTCTAATAAGGCAACTATCAAAAATGTATTCGATTTTTTGAGAAATATCAAACACATTTTCGATAAAAAGCCAAAAAATCTTGACAACAATCAAATATTTCCCGTAATCTTGTTCGTATTAGAACAAATGTTCGAAGAAAGGGCAGAAATGTCAGCTCAGATCATAGAGTTCCCAATGGACCGTATTCGCCAGGCTAAGCCAGTGGCCTCCGCCCGAAGAGTCCAGCCGTACGTCCAGCCAGTAAGGCCATCGGTTCGTATTGCACGCAAGGTTATTGCCTGGACGGTTGTCTTGGTGACTGCCTACCTATTCTTCTTCGGTCAAGCATCTTCAATCGAGCCTGCTGGAGCTTCAGACACTGCGGTTTCAAGCCAGACAGCTAAGAACTTCACTTACGTAACCGTCCAGAGTGGTGATTCGCTTTGGTCAATTGCTGAGCGCAATAGCAAAGGTGGAGATGTTCGAGACATAATTCAGGAGATCATTGCCTTGAACAACCTCACTGACAGCGTTGTTTCTGCTGGAATGCAGTTGGCTATTCCTAGAAGGTAGTCTTTTCAGTTCCTGCTTAGTAACCTTAACTAATGACTGAGCTGAACGATCTTCCAATTCGAGATTCCCTAAAAGGTAAAAAGCCTTACGGCGCGCCTCAGCTTCATGTCCCTGTAGCTCTAAACGTGAATGAGAACACTCACGACATAAGTGAGCCGGTCCTCGTAGACATCATCAGCCGCTTGGCTCTAGCTCTCAAAGATATCAACCGTTACCCAGATAGAGAATTCACCAACCTGAGAAAGTCTTTGGCTCTCTACCTAGGAAACGGCCTTACTGAAGATCAAATCTGGGCAGCAAATGGGTCAAATGAAATCCTTCAGCAGATGTTCATGGCCTTTGGTGGTCCAGGCCGAAAAGCCCTTAGCTTTAGTCCGACATACAGCATGTATCCAATCATCGCTAGCTCAACGGACACCGACTATGTCGAGGTGAAGAGATCACCTAGGTACGAACTAAGCGAAGAGCTAGTTGTTGAGGCTATCGCCGAGCACAAACCGAACATCACAATCATTTGTTCACCTAATAACCCAACTGGAACACCAGTTTCCATCGAGGTACTCAAGGCTGCTTATGAAGCTACTGATGGGATCTTGGTGGTTGATGAGGCTTATGTGGAATTCTCACTAAACAATGACTCTGCTCTGTCGCTTCTTGAAGGTAGAGAACGTTTGATTATCAGCCGAACCATGTCTAAGGCATTCGCCTTTGCCGGTGCGAGGGTTGGTTACCTTGCCGCAGACGCAGCGGTGTGTGATGCCATGAGATTGGTAAGACTTCCGTATCACCTAAGTGCTCTAACTCAAGCTGCTGCAGAGGCTGCATTGGATCACAGTGCTGAGATGCTGAGAACAGTAAGTGAGATTAGGGAGCAACGAGACAGGCTTTATGTTGCGCTTCAAGATTTGGGACTAGATCCTTACCGAAGTGATGCCAACTTCATACTCGTGGGTGGAATCCAAAACCCGGATGCAGTTTGGAACGCACTGCTTGAACGTGGCATCTTGGTCAGGAATGTGGGAATCCCGAACACTCTAAGAATCACAGCTGGAACCGAGGCAGAGACTTCTGCCGTGATTGAAGCCATGGCTGAACTTCTAGTCACAAAGTAGAATTAAGGAAAGGCCAAGGTCGGCCAATCTCCCCACAAACATTGCTGGAAAGGCAAGTAAATGAGTCGTAGCGCATTTATTGAACGTAAGACTTCTGAGTCATCGGTAAAACTTAGCCTAAACCTAGATGGAACAGGTAAGTCATCCATCAACACCACTGTGCCTTTCTATGATCACCTACTTACTGCTTTGTCTAAGCACTCAATGATTGATTTGGAAATTGAATCATCAGGGGATACCGAGATTGATATTCACCACACTGTCGAAGACACCGCAATAGTTTTAGGTCAAGCCCTGAAGCAAGCATTAGGTGATAAGTCAGGCATTGCTCGCTATGGAGATGCAACCGTTCCATTGGATGATGCACTTGTTCGTGCCGTTGTTGATCTTTCTGGAAGACCTTATCTTTCACACACTGGAGAGCCAGCAGGATTTGAGTTTCACGCAATTGGGGGACACTTCACTGGTTCTTTAGTTAGACACGTGTTCGAGGCAATCGTTCTGAATGCGGATATCACAGTGCATGTCAACGTGCTAGATGGTCGTGACCCTCACCACATCGCCGAAACCGAATTTAAAGCTTTTGCTCGTGCACTTCGTAAAGCTGTTGAGAATGATCCACGCGTCATTGGTGTGCCATCAACTAAAGGTTCTCTGTGACCCAAGCCAAAGTAGTTGTTCTTGATTACGGAAGTGGAAATGTTCACTCGGTAGTCAATGCGTTAGTGAATCAAGGTGCTGACGTTGAACTAACCGGAGATAGAGCAAAAGCACTTGAAGCTGATGGGTTAGTAGTTCCTGGCGTTGGTGCTTTTGCAACAGTGATGGAGCAGCTAAATGCGATTGGTGCTCCGTCCCTTATTGATCAACGCCTTTCTGCCGGTAAATCTGTCCTCGGTATTTGTGTTGGACTGCAAGTTCTTTTTGATTCAGGTACTGAGCATGGAATTGATACTGAAGGTTTAGGTCAGTGGCCTGGAACAGTCACCAAACTGGATTCACCAACTCTTCCTCATATCGGTTGGAATACAGTTCAAGTTCCTGAAGGTTCGAAACTCTTTGAAGGTATCGAGAATGAGCGTTTCTACTTTGTTCACTCTTATGGAGCCGCAGACTTTGCTTTAGAACGTGAAACTGCATTTGAAAAACCTAAGGTCACTTGGGCAGAGTATGGTTCAAGATTTGTTGCTGCGGTGGAGAATGGTCCGCTAACTGCAACTCAATTTCATCCTGAAAAATCAGGTCAGGCAGGGCTTAGGCTTATCGCCAATTGGTTAGAGACACTTTAGATAGGGCAACTCATGTCAGACAAATTAGTTCTACTTCCAGCAGTTGATGTCGCTGACGGTAAAGCAGTAAGGCTCAGCCAAGGCGCTGCTGGAACTGAGACCGACTATGGTTCACCTATTGAAGCTGCCCAATTGTTTATTGACGCAGGAGCTGAATGGATTCACCTCGTCGATCTAGATGCTGCATTCTCAAGAGGTGAGAATAGAGCAATCATCAAATCTGTTATCGACAATTCAAATGGTATAAACATTGAACTCAGCGGTGGAATTAGAGACACCGATTCACTTGATGCAGCTCTAGCAGCTGGAGCAACAAGAGTAAACCTCGGCACTGCAGCACTAGAGAATCCAGAGTGGACAGCTGAAGTTATTGCTCTTCACGGCGAGAAGATTGCTGTTGGTCTAGATGTTCGCGGAACCACACTTGCTGCTCGCGGTTGGACCGAAGACGGCGGAGATCTCTTTGAGGTTCTAGAACGTTTAGAGGCAGCAGGCTGTGCTCGCTATGTTGTGACCGATGTAACCAAGGATGGAATGCTACTTGGCCCCAACATTGAAATGTTGAAGCAAGTTTTAGCCAAAACCAATAAACCTGTGATTGCCTCCGGTGGAATTTCATCGTTAGAGGATCTAAAGAACCTTAGAGAGTTAGTGCCGCTCGGTCTAGAAGGAGCGATTCTAGGTAAGTCATTGTATGCGGGTAAATTCACACTTGAGCAAGCACTGGTGGTTGCAGGATACTAATGTCTGAACATGACAAGTTCACCGACTCTGCTGGAGTTCCTTGGGAGGGAAGAAGTTTCCACGAGAACCCATTTAGTTCTGATAAAGGTGAAGCAGATCCTGAACTTCTGAGAGCACTACTTGATTTCAAATCCTCATCGTCAAACCAGAGTGAAGTTGTAAAGGCATTTGCGAATGCACGAGTTCTGATTCCATTGATTGCAACTCTTGGTGAATCTGGGGAGGGTGCTCACGGTCATCAAGTTGATAAGAGTGCTGAACTTTCCATTGTGAGCGTTAGAACACCGGATAACCAAAACGGTTTGCCGATCTTCACTTCGGTTAAGTCAATGTCTCGATGGAATCCAAAAGCTAGACCGGTTCCTAATAACGGTAGAACGGTAGCGCTTGCAGCAGTGAGTGAAGGTAACACTCGGGTTGTGTTGGATCCAGGCAGTGAAACTGAGTTCGTTATTCGAAGACCTGCCTTAGAAGCTACTGCGCAAGGGTTCAGTTGGAATGTTCCAAACCTGAATACTGAAGTGATTGAAATAGTGGATTCGGCATTGGCAAACATCGCCGAGGTAAGAAACTTCACTCTGTTAAATGCCGACCCAAGTGCAAAATTACTTGGACATGAACTTGAAGTAGTTATCTACCTAGCAGCCGATTTGGATAAAGCCCGTCTCGGGGATATCCAAAATGAGATTCTGCAAGAAATTTCAACCAGTAAAAGGTTTGTTGAACTCGTTGACTCTGTTGGGTTGAAGTTCCTGCCGGCTAGTTAACTGGTCCGGTGTATTTCTCGCCCGGTCCTTGCCCTGGCTCATCCTTAATGATTGAAGCCTCACGGAAGGCTAGTTGAAGACTTCTAAGTCCATCTCTGAGTGGTCTGGCATGGTGATCGCCAAGGTCGGCAGCTGATGCAGTGATTAGTCCCGCTAATGAGTTGATTAACTTTCGGGCCTCGTCGAGGTCGCCTTTATAGCCGTTTTCTGCCAAACCTACCTGGACTGCAGCTGCGCTCATCAGGTGAACAGCTGTTGCGGTAATAATCTCAACGGCTGGGACATCTTCCAGCTCTCGCATAGCTTGGGCTTCAAAATCTTCGCTCAATTAGGGCTTCACTTTCTCGGTTCTTCTCTGCTAGGCTAACCTACGGCTCTGCGGATTTAGGTCTGCAGTCAGAAGTGGATTCATTTCCCACCCGCGACTACCGATATCTTTAGGTGGCCGGGTAAAGCTTTGAACTTTCAGTTCTGCGCGTTGGCAAGTAAATGCTTGCAAGACGTGGCCGCCTAAGTCACGTCAAAAGGAGCAGCAGATCAGCGATCCGCGTATTAACGAACGAATTCGTGTACCAGAGGTACGCCTGGTTGGCCCTAACGGTGAACAACTGGGAATCATCAAAATCGAAGAGGCACTGCGTATGGCGCAGGAAATCGACTTAGATTTGGTTGAGGTATCTCCAGGTTCAGAGCCACCAGTGTGCAAACTGATGGATTTCGGAAAGTTCAAGTACGAGGCGGCCCAAAAGATTCGTGAAGCAAGAAAGAACCAGACAAACACCGTCATCAAGACTGTTCGTTTCGGTTTGAAGATTGATGACCACGATTATGGGACAAAAAAGGGTCAGATCGAGCGTTTCCTAAAGGCTGGCGACAAAGTCAAGGTCATGGTTCAGTTCCGTGGCCGTGAGCAATCAAGACCTGAAATGGGTGTTAAGTTGCTTCAAAAAGTGGCTGCAGAAGTCACCGAGTTTGGTTCTGTCGAGTCGAGTCCTTCGGCTGATGGAAGAACCTTGGTAATGGTTATTGCTCCACTTCGTAACAAGGCAGAAGCGAAAGCTGACGCAAAGCGCCTTGCTGATAAGCAGGCAAAGGCGCAAAAGGCAGTGGAAAGCACTGACGACTCAAAGGATTCTGCGGCTGAAACCGCAGAGTAGATAAACAGGAGAATAGATATGCCAAAGCAGAAGACCCACTCTGGCGCTAAGAAGCGTTTCCGCTTCACAGGTAGCGGCAAGTTGATGAAGCAGCAGATCAACATGCGCCACAACCTTGAGCACAAGTCAAGCCGTCGCACCCGTCGTCTAAACCAAGACCAGGTTGTCAGCGCAGCAGATTTCAAGACCATCAAGAAGCAGCTCGGCCACTAGTCCAAGCTTTCACAACAATTTTTTAGGAGAAACTAATGGCAAGAGTAAAAAACGCAGTAAACGCGTTGAAGAAGCGTCGTACCGCGCTTGAGCGTGCAAAGGGTTACCGTGGACAGCGTTCACGTCTTTACCGCATGGCTAAGCAGCAGGTTCTGCACTCCCTGGTTTACGCATACAACGACCGTCGAGACAAGAAGGGTAACTTCCGTCGACTATGGATTCAGCGTATTAATGCTGCATCTCGCGCTAACGGCCTGACATACAACCGCCTCATCCAGGGTCTAAACCTTGCTGGTGTTGCAGTTGATCGTCGTATCCTGGCTGACCTAGCTGTGAACGAACCAAAGGCTTTCGCTTCATTGGTTGCAACCGCGAAGGCTGCACTTCCAGCGAACACTTCAGCACCTAAGGTTCACTAGAACCCGTGCTAGAAGATCCCAAGGCCGCTAAGGTCCGTGGGGTTGCCAAACTTGTAAAGAAAGATGCCCGGTTAGAAACCGGGCTCTTTCTGCTTGAGGGACCACAAGGATTTCGCGAGGCGTTAGACAGACCAAAACTCATCCTCGAAGCTTTCGCTACCGAGGAGGCTTTGGTGCGTCATCCGGAACTCTTCACTAAAGCCAAGAACTCAAGAGTTGATATCCAATTAGTTAGCGAATCTGTACTGGCTGCACTCAGCGACACAAATACGCCTCAGGGTGTTGTTGCCGTTTGCCACCAGTTCGATGTAAGCCTCGAAGATGTTCTAGCTGCAAAGCCAAAGCTAGTTGCTTTGCTGTCCCAGATCAGAGACCCAGGCAATGCTGGAACTGTTCTTCGAGCAGCAGATGCTGCTGGTGCAGATGCGGTAATCTTCAGCTCTGGAAGCGTTGATATCTATAACCCAAAAGTTGTCAGATCAACTACCGGCTCTATGTTCCATCTCCCTTTCGTGGTTGATGTTGAGATTGCTGATGTTGTTGCAGCTCTGAAGGGTGCCGGTATTCAGGTCCTTGCTGCTGATGCCAGTGGTGTTGCACTGCCAGAGCTATCGGAGGAGTTGGCTAAGCCGACTGCATGGTTATTCGGTAATGAGGCATGGGGTTTCGAACCTAAAGTCCTAGCTCTTGCTGATAAGACTGTTGCCGTTCCAATCTATGGAGCAGCAGAGTCTTTGAACCTTGCAACTGCCGCCAGCGTCTGTCTTTACTCATCAGCATTCGCGCAGAACGCCACTGCCAGCTAACCCAGAGCCTCATTGCCTAGCGGATATACTTGAATCTAATGTCAGAGAACAGCCCGATCACAAAAGCATCAGTGGATGCCGTTGTTTCTGATGCCCTTAAGCTCATCTCAGAAGCCAAAGACCTTACCTCACTGAAGTCCATACGTGCCGCCGCAGTTGGCGAAGGATCAGGTATTGCAGCTCTTAGTGCCTCTCTTGGTAAATTACCTGGTGACCAAAAGGCTGAAGCCGGCAAGCTCATCACAGCGGCAAGAGCTGAGCTCAACCAAGCCTTCAGTTCTACTGAAGAGAAGTTCTATAAGCAAGAACAGGCTCAGAAGTTAGCTGCTGAAACAGTTGATGTCACAGCTGCCGCAACTACCCAAGTACTTGGTGCCAGACACCCACTTTCTCTTCTGCAGGATGAAATTGCAGATGTGTTCGTTGGTATGGGTTGGGAGATTGCGGAGGGGCCAGAGGTTGAAAGCGAATGGTTCAACTTCGATGCCTTGAACTTCGATGCTGATCACCCAGCACGTGCGATGCAGGACACTTTCTTTGTCGAGCCAGTTGAGGCTCACCTTGTGCTTAGAACTCACACCTCACCAGTTCAGGTGCGCTCAATGCTTGAGCGCGAACTACCGGTTTACGTTCTTTGCCCAGGTCGAGTGTTTAGAACTGATGAACTTGATGCAACTCACACCCCGGTCTTCCACCAGGTTGAGGGGCTTGCTGTCGATAAAGGTTTGACTATGGCAGATCTCAAGGGAACCCTTGAGCACTTTGCACGAATTATGTTTGGTCCTGACGCCAAGATTCGTTTGCGTCCATCATTCTTCCCATTTACTGAACCTTCAGCAGAACTAGATGTTTGGCACCCAGGTGCCAAGGGCGGTGCACGCTGGGTCGAGTGGGGTGGCTGTGGCATGGTGAATGCTAATGTGCTTCGTGCAGCCGGAATTGACCCAGAGGTTTATTCAGGTTTTGCGTTCGGTATGGGCATCGAGAGAACTTTGATGTTCCGTAACGATGTCAAAGATATGCACGACATGGTTGAAGCTGATGTTCGTTTTTCTAAGCAGTTTGGGATGGTGCTGTAATGCGCGTTCCGTTGTCTTGGCTAAATGAATATGTTGAATTACCTAAGGGTTCGACGGCTGACTCTGTTATGGCAGAACTTGTCAAAGTTGGTTTAGAAGAAGAAGGGTCTCACTCTTTCTCACTTGTTGGGCCAATTGTTGTTGGCCAGGTCCTTGAGTTTGTTGAAGAAGAGCAGTCGAATGGCAAAACTATTCGCTGGTGTCAGGTCAGAGTTGCTCCTGCTGGAGCTAATGCTGCTGATGGTGGCGAAGATGTTCGTGGCATCGTTTGTGGTGCAAGAAACTTTGAGATCAACGACAAAGTTGTTGTGACTTTACCTGGAGCAGTGTTGCCTGGTGATTTCAAGATCGCAGCTCGCTCAACATATGGTCACGTGAGCGATGGCATGATTGCTTCCTCTCGAGAGCTAGGCATCAGCGATGATCACGAAGGGATCTTGCGTCTATCAACTATCGGATTAGATCCTGAGGTTGGAACTGATGCGCTAGAACTTCTCCATCTTGCGGATGAAGCCGCTGAAGTAAATGTCACTCCAGATCGTGGTTATTGTTTCTCAATTAGAGGAATTGCTCGTGAGTTCTCTCATGCCACTGGTGCTAAGTTCACTGACCCTATTGATTTGGTAACTCCTGTCAAGGCTGATGGATTTGCGCTAAAGATTTCTGATGCTGCACCAATTCGAGGCAAGGTTGGTTCAACAAAGTTTGTTGTTCGGTCCGCAAGCAATGTTAATGCTCAGGCACAAACCCCTGCATGGATGGTGTCGAGACTAAAGCTGGCAGGCATGCGTTCTATCTCCATAGTTGTTGACATCACCAACTACGTGATGCTTGAACTAGGTCAACCGATTCACGCTTATGACGCGTCAAAAGTTGCTGGGGGACTAGTAGTTCGTAGAGCAAACCCAGGTGAATCTCTGGTCACACTAGATGGTCAGACCAGAGCATTACACACTGAAGATCTCGTAATCGGTGATGACAGTGGAGCTATCGGTATTGCCGGTGTCATGGGCGGACAGAGCACTGAAGTTAGCTCAACCACAACTTCAGTTCTGATTGAATCTGCAAACTTTGATGGTGTTTCAATTGCTAGAAGCGCTCGCAGACACAAGCTTCCAAGCGAAGCATCTAAGCGTTTTGAAAGAGGAGTGGACCCAAAGGTTGCTGAGTATGCAGCTGCTCGAGTCGTTCAACTGCTCGAAGAGTTCGCTGGTGCAACACCAGATTCTCTAGGTTCATACTTCGATGAGACACCGGCAATCGCAGCTGTTTCACTGCCTGAAACCTTTGCAGCAAGCATCACTGGTGTGGAATACACACAAGCAGAAATTGTTGACACTCTGACTGCTATTGGTTGTCTTGTTGCAACTGTTCAAGGTGGTTATGAAGTTATTCCACCGTCTTGGCGACCAGATCTAAATGACAAGGCTGATCTTGTTGAAGAGATTGCCAGAATCACCGGTTACGACCGTATTCCTTCAAGGTTGCCTGTTGCGCCTCCAGGAAGAGGCTTGACTAAGCGACAGAAGCTACGCAGAGCGGTTATTAATCAATTGGCAGGAACTGGTCATGTAGAAGTTTTGAACTATCCGTTCCTTACCTCTGCTCAGAATTCATACTTTGCCGGTAGTGATGTTCCAAGAGTTACTCTTGCCAATGCTATGCAGGAAGATGTGAACGAACTTCGTTTGAGCATGTTGCCTGGGCTACTTGATGCTGCCAAGCGAAACGTTTCAAGAACTCTCACAAATCTTGCGCTCTACGAAGTTGGCTTAGTTTTTGCACCCGCTAAGCAAACAGAAGTTTCACTACCTAGCGGTGTGAAGCTACCTTCTGAAGCAGAGCTTGCAGCTCTTCACGAGAGTGTCCCGCACCAGCCGGTAACTCTTGGTGCAGTGTTTGTCGGTGACAGAGTCTCAGCGCAGGTTGCTAAGAAGTCAATCAAGGCAAGCTATCTAGATGCCATTCAATCAGCAAGAACTGCAGCTCATGCTGTCGGAGTTGAGGTTTACCTAGAGCAAGTAGTTGTGCAAGGTTTCCACCCAGGTAGAACAGCTGCAATCAAGGTTGTAGGTTCAGATGACTTCGTGGGTTACGCAGGTGAACTGCATCCAGAGCTTGCAGCGGAGAATGACCTACCAAGACAGGTTGGAATTCTTGAACTAAATCTAGAAGTGCTGTTTGCTAACGCCCCAGAAATAGTTCAAGCACAAGCTGTCTACACCCACCCAGCAGCTACTCAAGATCTATCTTTGGTTTTGAAGCAGGATGTTCCAGCCGGTGATGTTCTAAATTTGCTTAGAACTGCAGCCGGTGAATTACTTGAAGAAATCACTCTTGTTGATGATTATCGAGGCAGCAGTTTGGCTGAGGATGAAAAGTCTCTGACTTTCGCCTTGCGATTTAGAGCAAGTGATCGAACTCTGACTCAAGTCGAAGCTACCGAAGCCAGAGACGCAGCTGTCTCTGCAGCAAACGCCAAATTTGGCGCAACAATCAGAACCTAACTTAGATCCCCAAGGAGAAAGCCATGAAACTAAGGGTTGCCGTTGCTGGCGCCAGTGGCTACGTTGGTGGAGAACTGCTGACCTTGATTGCCGAGCATCCAAATTTAGAACTCGCAACAGTAACCGCCAATAGCAATGTTGGGCAAACTGTTGGTGTTATTCACCCACACATCAGCACGTTCAAGGATTTGGTTTTTGTTGAGACCTCAGAATCAACACTGGCAGGGAACGACGTAGTCTTCCTAGCACTGCCTCACACTAAGTCGGCTGAAGTTGCTGCTTGGCTAAGCGATGAAACCTTGGTCTTGGACTGTGGCGCAGATTTCAGATTGGAATCAGCTGAAGATTTTGAAAAGTTCTATCACTCAGCGCACGCAGGAACTTGGGCTTATGGAATGCCTGAGTTACTAATTGGTTCAGGCAAGAAGCAAAGAGAAGTTCTAGTGGGGCAGAATCGAATTGCAGTTCCTGGCTGTAATGCAACAGCAATTACTCTTGCTTTAGCTCCACTTCTTGCAGCTAATTTGATCGAACCTAAAGATCTAGTTTCTACGCTCTCGGTTGGAACCAGTGGTGCTGGAGCAAACGCTTCCGTAAATAAAGGCGAAGGATTACAGAGCGCTTTCCCATACCAAGTTGGTGGAATCCACAGACACATTCCCGAAGTTGCTCAAAACCTCAACCGTGTTTCAAGTGAAAACGTGACACTGACCTTTACTCCAGTACTTGTGCCAATGTTTAGAGGAATCCTTGCGGTCAACACTGCCAAGTTGGTCTCTGGTGTTAGCAAAGCAGATTTGAGATCAGCTTTTGAAAGTGCCTACGGTTCTGAGAAACATATAGAGCTGTTACCCGAGGGTGGTATCCCCGACACAAAGGACGTTGTGAACACTAACCGTGCTCTGATTGGTTTTGCAATTGATGAAGTTACCAATCGAGTAGTTGTAATCAGTGCAATCGATAACTTGGTTAAGGGGACTGCTGGAGCAGCGCTTCAAAGCATGAACATAGCTCTTGGGCTTGATGAAAGTCTTGGTGTTCCACAGTTAGGCGCTAAGTGATTCCGGCAGATAAAGAGAACTTAGATCAGATAAAGATCAAAGCTAGGACTTTGGTTGAAGCTGCACCCTGGATTAGGAAGTTTCAGGGCAAGATTGTTGTGATCAAATTTGGTGGGAACGCCATGATTGATGAAGCTCTGCAGAGAACCTTTGCTGAGGATGTTGCTTTTTTACGTCTAGTTGGAATTTATGCTGTGGTCATTCACGGCGGTGGTCCACAGATTTCAGCAGGACTTGCTGATGCCGGGATTGACAGCAGTTTCGTTGACGGTTTGCGAGTTACCTCTCCAGAGGCTATCTCCGTAATTCGTGATGTTCTAAAGACACAGATCGGCGAACCTCTTGCTCAAATGGTTGTTGATGCGGATGGAAAAGCAGAAGTCTTCAATGGTGAAACAGAAGGACTATTTACTGCTACCCAAACCAGAACTGACCTGGGGCTAGTTGGTGTTGTCTCTTCGGTAAACACCGAGCCGATTCTGCGAGCATTGCAGGCTGGAGTTATTCCAGTAATTGCAACGGTGGCTCCAGATGGTTCAGGGCAGTTACTGAATGTGAATGCAGATCTAGCGGCATCTTCATTAGCTGTTGCACTTCAGGCAGAGAAGTTGATTGTTCTTACTGATGTCACAGGTCTTTACTCAAATTGGCCAAGTTTAGATTCCCTAATTAGCGAAATTAGTGTTTCAGAACTTGAGGAGCTTTTGCCATCTCTTGAATCAGGAATGATTCCTAAGATGCAGGCATGTTTAGAAGCTGTTCGTGGTGGAGTGCCAAAGGCTCACATCATCGATGGTCGCATTCAGCACAGTTTGTTGCTCGAGATCTTTACAACAGCGGGTATTGGCACTTTGGTAACTCAAGGAGATAGGAACTAACGATGACTAAGCATTTCCTTAGGGACGATGACATCACGACTGGTGAGCAAAAGCAGATTCTTGATCTTGCTCTTGAACTAAAGAAGTCTCCATACTCACACAAGCCATTTGCGGGACCTAAGACAGTTGCTGTCATCTTTGATAAGACTTCAACCCGTACGAGAGTTTCTTTCGCTGTTGGCATTGCTGATTTGGGTGGAGCACCGTTGATTATTGATTCTCAATCAAGTCAACTAGGCGGAAAAGAGTCAGTTGCCGATACAGCTAAGGTTCTTGAGCGTCAAGTAGCGCAGATCATCTGGCGAACCTATGCTCAGGCTGGCCTTGAAGAAATGGCTGCCAGCTCTAGAGTTCCTGTTATCAATGCACTTAGTGATGACTTTCACCCGTGCCAACTTCTTGCAGATCTTTTGACCATTCAAGAACACAAAGGTACCCTTGCTGGTTTGAAGCTTGCCTATGTTGGCGATGGCAACAACATGGCTAACTCTTACATGCTCGCTGGTGCCGTTGCAGGACTTCATGTATCTGTTGCAACGCCAGTTGGTTATGAACCTGATGGCGATGTGGTTACAAAGGCATCGGAGATTGCATCAGCTAGTGGTGGTTCAGTGTCAGTGTCTAATTCACCGGCAGAAACTGTTGCAGGTGCGGATGTTGTGGCTACCGACACCTGGGTGTCAATGGGGCAGGAGAGTGAGAAGCAGGAGAGACTTCGTGCGTTCTCAGGTTTCACTATTGATGCAGCTCTTATGGGGCATGCCAAGAGTGATGCAATCGTCCTGCACTGTCTACCTGCATACCGTGGCTACGAGATTAGTGCTGAGGTTCTGGATGGTCCTCAGTCAGTTATTTGGGATCAGGCAGAGAACAGGCTTCATGCACAGAAGGCACTCATGGTTTGGTTAGCGCAAAGTGGGAAGTAAAATCAAAGTAATCCCAAAGACGCTTTTTGGTTTGGGTATTTAAGGAGCAAAATGTCAGAACGTGTAGTACTTGCCTATTCAGGTGGGTTGGACACCTCAGTTGGTATCGGTTGGCTAAAAGAGGCAACTGGTAAAGAGGTTGTCGCCCTTGCTATTGACGTAGGTCAAGGTGGCGAAGACATGGATGTTATCCGTCAACGTGCTCTGGACTGCGGTGCTGTTGAAGCCATCGTGGTTGATGCTAAGGCTGAGTTTGCCGATGACTACCTGATGCCAGCTCTGAAGGCCAATGCTCTCTATCAGAAGAGATACCCATTGGTTTCCGCTCTTTCACGTCCTTTGATTGGAAAGCACCTGGCTAGCGTTGCTCGAAAACTTGGTGCAGACAGTGTTGCTCACGGTTGTACTGGTAAGGGCAATGACCAGGTTCGTTTCGAGGCTGCCGTTGCTGCTATCGCTCCAGAGCTAAAGTCAATTGCTCCAATTCGTGATCTTGCTCTGACTAGAGATAAGGCCATTGAGTTTGCTGAGAAGAACAATCTTCCGATTGCTCAGTCAAAGAAGTCCCCTTACTCTGTTGACCAAAACGTTTGGGGTAGAGCGGTGGAGACTGGTTTCCTAGAGGACCCTTGGAATGCTCCGATTGAAGATCTCTATTCATACACTCAGGACCCTGATGTTCTTCGCGAAGCAACAGAAGTAACAATCAAGTTCGAAGCTGGTATCCCTGTTGCCATCGATGGTGTTTCATACACTGCAATCGAATTGATTCAGAAGATGAATGATCTAGCTGGCGCTCACGGTGTTGGTCGAATCGATATCGTTGAAGACCGTTTGGTTGGTATCAAGAGCCGTGAGGTTTATGAATCTCCAGCGGGTATTGCACTAATCGCAGCTCACGAAGAATTGGAGAACCTAACCCTCGAGCGTGACGTTAACCGTTTCAAGAGGGGCATAGAAGCTCGTTGGGCAGATCTTGTCTACGAAGGTCTTTGGTTCTCAGGGCTAAAGAGATCTCTAGATGTGTTTATCGCCCACACTCAGGAATATGTTTCTGGTGAGGTTCGTCTAAAGCTTCAGGGCGGTAGAGCAGTTGTTACCGGTAGAAAGTCAGAAGAGTCACTTTATGACTTCGATCTTGCTACCTATGACACTGGCGATACTTTCGATCAGTCAATGGCTAAGGGCTTCATTGAGCTTTGGGCATTGCCAAGCAAGATTGCCGCTAAACGTGATGCAGGTAGAGGTAAGAAGTAGTTATGAATGAATCATCTTCGCTCTGGGGAGGGCGCTTCAGTGGTGAGACCAATGAGGCTGTGGCTGCTCTTAGCCGTTCAATTCACTTTGATTGGCGCTTAGCGAAGTATGACATTGCTGGTACTCGTGCTCACATTCTTGCGCTAACTGCTGCTGGATATCTGACTGAAGCTGAGCAAGTAAAACTCGACAAGTCACTTGTTGAACTTGATAAAAGAGTTGCTTCAGGAATGTTCACTGCAAAGCCGAGTGATGAAGATGTTCACAGTGCTTTAGAGCGTGGACTCATTGAAATGGTTGGTGCCGAGCTTGGCGGGAAGGTTCGTGCTGGTAGATCTCGTAACGATCAAATCGCTACTCTGATCAGAACCTATTTGCTAGATCAATCTCAGCTGCTAAAAGCACAGCTAATTGATTTGATTCAGGTTCTTGCGACTTTGGCAGAGAACCATCTAAATGACCCAATGTCTGGACGCACACACTTCCAGCATGCTCAACCAGTGTTGCTCTCTCATCACCTGCTTGCTCACGCTTGGCCATTGGTTCGTAACATAAACAGAATTGATGACTGGAAAGTTAGAGCTTCATTTTCTCCATACGGTGCAGGTGCTCTAGCTGGAACTTCTTTAGCTCTTGACCCACACATCGTTTCATCTGCGTTGGGGCTAACAGCTCCAATGGCTAACTCAATTGATGCAACTTCCTCGAGAGATGTTGTTGCTGAGTTTGCATTTATCGGAACTTTGATTGCGATTGATCTTTCCCGTTTTGCTGAAGAGATCATCATCTGGGCAACTGCTGAATTCAACTACGTGAAATTAGCTGATGCTTTCTCAACCGGTTCGTCGATCATGCCGCAGAAGAAGAACCCAGATGTTGCTGAGTTAACTAGAGGAAAGACTGGCAGGATCATCGGTGATCTAACTGGATTGCTTTCAACCCTAAAGGCTCTTCCACTTGCGTACAACAGAGATCTTCAGGAGGACAAGGAACCAGTATTCGACATCCTCGACAGCCTGAACCTACTTCTGCCTGCTTTCACAGGCATGGTGGCAACAATGGAGTTCAACACTCAGCGCATGGAAGAACTATCTTCGGCCGGTTATTCACTGGCAACTGACGTCGCTGAGTGGTTAGTGAAGCAACGAGTCCCATTCCGTGAAGCACACGAGATTACTGGAAAGCTTGTAGCCTTTGCTGAATCTAAGGACTTAGAACTCAATGAAGTTAGTGATCTCGAGTTCGCAGCAATTAGTAGTCACCTGACTCCAGAGGTTAGAGAAGTGCTGAGTGTCTCTGGTTCAATTAAGTCGAGAACTGGTGCCGGTGGTACTGCTGTGCCTAGGGTGCTTGACCAGCTAAGTGCGTTGCGCAAACTTCTTCCTACTTCTAAAGGGTAGATTTTAGACATGTCATCCGCACTTGCAAGCCAAACCAATGACTCGTCATTCTCAGAGATCTGGGAAGAACTGAAGTGGCGTGGTTTGATTTCCCTCTCAACCGATGAGGAAGAGCTTCGTAAGGCCTTCAATTCTGGTGTCGTAACTTACTACTGTGGTTTTGACCCAACTGCACCGAGTCTGCACCTAGGAAACTTGGTTCAACTATTGGTGATGCGTAGATTGCAGCTTGCCGGTCACAAGCCATTGCTCTTAATTGGTGGAGCCACAGGTCTGATTGGCGACCCAAAGCCAACTGCCGAAAGAACTCTAAACACCAAAGAGACCGTCGCCGCTTGGGTTAAGCGTCTAGGAGAGCAGGGTCAGCGTTTCCTCTCTTTTGAAGGATCTAACTCTGCAGAATTGACAAACAACCTGGACTGGACTGAGCCAATGAGCTCAATCGATTTCCTCAGAGACATCGGTAAACACTTCCGAGTTGGCAAGATGCTGAGCAAAGACGCTGTCTCAGCTCGTTTGAACTCTGAAGCCGGTATCTCTTTCACCGAGTTCTCTTACCAGATCCTTCAGGGCATGGACTTTTTGGAGCTTTACCGCAGACACAACTGCACACTCCAAATCGGTGGCAGTGACCAGTGGGGCAACCTAACCAGCGGAACTGACCTGATTCACAAGGTGGAAGGTAAATCCGCTCACATCCTTGCCACGCCGCTAATTACTGACTCTGAGGGTAAGAAGTTCGGCAAGTCAGAGGGAAATGCCATCTGGTTGGACTCTGAACTGACTTCTACCTACGCTTTCTACCAGTTCTGGCTAAATGTTGAAGATTCCAATGCGATTAACCTCCTAAAGGTCTTTACCTTCCTAACTAAGTCTGAAATTGAGAGCTTAGAGCGCCAGCTTGCAGCTGAGCCCCACCTGAGAGCTGCTCAAAAGCGACTAGCCCTTGAGGTAACAACTCTTGTTCACTCTCCTGAGGCTGCACAGGCAGCAATTGCAGCTTCTCAGGCCCTGTTTGGGCAGGGGGAGCTGGACACTCTCGACCGTCAGACTCTAGCCAGTGCCCTTCAGGAGTTGCCTAACGTGAGAGCTGCTTTGGGAACGAATATCACTGAACTCCTCGTTGAAACAGGGCTGGTCGCAAGTCTCAGCGCTGCCCGCAGGGCCATTGGGGAGGGTGGAGTTTACGTCAACAACAATAAGGTCACAGATGAGGCCGGGACTCTAGATCAGGCAATTTTGGGCGAGTTTGCAGTGCTTCGCCGAGGAAAAAAGACCCTAGCCGCAGTTTTTATTGCCTAGTCATTTGACTTGTCGGGGATTTAGGCGTATTGTTTTATCTCGTTGCCCAAAGTTTGGAAGTCCTGCTTAGGAAGCCGGCTCAAGTGCAACCAATCAGAACATAAATACTTGGCAAATTATTTGCCAATTTTTGCTGTCTCTGGTTGAATTATCTTCCACGGAAAGAGCTCAAATTTATTTGAGTCCAAGGCGCATGTCTATTTGACTTTCGCCACAGAAGTGGTAAGTTAGTGAAGTTGCTCTGCGTAGGACCCTAGCGGGAAATCGTAGATGCATCCGATCCTTGAGAACTCAACAGCGTGCACAATGTCGATGCCAAGAACCTGGCTTCAAGAAGGCTTGCCTTTTTGAATGTTCAGTAGTAATTGGATTAGACAGATTGTCAGACAATCTGATTTAGTCAGATCAAATTGATTCCCCCATTTTCCGGGGGTTTCGTAAAACTTGGACCAAAGCTTGCTTTGGTCCTAAAAAACTTTTACGGAGAGTTTGATCCTGGCTCAGGATGAACGCTGGCGGCGTGCTTAACACATGCAAGTCGAACGATGAAGCTGGAGCTTGCTCCGGTGGATTAGTGGCGAACGGGTGAGTAACACGTGAGCAATCTGCCCTTGACTCTGGGATAACT
>JBEAMR010000056.1:0-11686 GCA_041165845.1 Actinomycetota bacterium
AGGTTAGCTGTTGGTCCTCCAGAGGTGTTCATGTATCCGAGCGATTTAGCAAGGACAAGCTTTGGTGCATCAAAGCCTTGTCCTAGTTTTGCTTCAGCAACTAGAGCATGTGCTTTATGTGATTTGAATGTTGTGTTAGTTCTTTGAGCTAGAACGTCTAAGACCATCTGACCGACATTGTGCCGATTGTGAGAATAGTCGGGCCCGGGGTTGCCGAGCCCGACTATTAGATAAGTCTTAGTAGAGATGATTGCTACTCAGCTTTAGGAGCTTCTGCAGGTGCAGCAGCTTCTTCAGATGCGCCAGCACCGGTTGCAATAACAGTTGCAACTAGAACGTGGTTGTCTAGATCTAGCTTTGCACCAGCAGGAAGCTTGATGTCTCCAGCAGCTACGTGGAAGCCAACGCCTTCCTTGTTGAAGACAACTTCAACGAACTCTGGAATGGTGGTTGCATCAACTTCTAGCCTTAGAGTCTTGTGCTCTAGGTCGATAACGGTTCCTGACATTGACTCTCCAATGATGTGAACTGGAACTTCAACGTGAACTCTTTCGCCCTTGACGATCTCAACTAGGTCAACGTGCTCGATGATCTGAGTAACAACATCCTTAGACGCGCTCTTTACAAGAACGGTCTCCTTCTTGCCGTTAAGCTCTAGTTCGATGATTGCGTTCTTGTGACGAAGCACAAGTGCGATCTCGTGAGCTGGAAGTGTGATGTGACGTGGCTCTGAACCGTGACCGTAGATAACTGCAGGAGTTCTACCGATTGCACGCTCTTTACGAGCTGCGCCTTTACCGAACTTAGTTCTTAGTTCGCCAACTAATTTGTTTTCTGACATGAGTTTTCCTTTTTCTTTGGTGTTCAACTCAAGCGTTTTACGCGAGGAACCTTGATCCAAAGACCTTGACCCCGTCGATTACGGTTACGATTTGTAACCCTCGCCGTTGTTTCTAGGTAAGTCTAGTTCTCGGTTCGGCTCATGGCAACCCGGCGGATTGCGTACCTAGCCAGCACTGCTACTCCAAGGATTACAAAGCTCACCTGAACGGCAGGTCCCGGCACGTT
This sequence comes from Actinomycetota bacterium, assembly GCA_041165845.1. Classification (GTDB taxonomy): domain Bacteria; phylum Actinomycetota; class Actinomycetes; order Actinomycetales; family Microbacteriaceae; genus Rhodoluna. The sequence continues at coordinate 1,069 of JBEAMR010000056.1, forward strand.
TACTAGAAGCAATAGACATAGGGTAAAGCCCAGTACCGCGAAGATACGGGGTTGTTTGCGTTCTTCTTTAGGTTGCATGAAGGCTGAGATGTGACCAATTGCATAGTAAAGCAGCACTGAGAAGCTTGAGAAGGCAATAACCCACTGGGTGTATTGGGAGGTCTCAATCAGGGTGATTGCTCCGGCAGCGATTATTACTTCAGCAAGCCAAGGAGCACCAAAGCGGTTGCGCTTGGCAAATACTGCTGGGAGTTCCTTATCCTCAGCCATGGTGGCTGCTGTTCTGGATACACCTGCCAGTAGTGCAAGTATTGAGCCAAGGCTTGCTCCCACTACAACCAAATCAATAAGCCAAGCAGGGAACCAAGGAGCTGTGATGCTAAGCATTGCTTCAAAGACGGCAGCAGGAACTGCTTCATTACTAGGCTGAAGAATTCCGATGAAGACGATGGTGATTAGCAGATAAATCACCAGAACTGCTCCTAAAGATATTGCTATCGCTTTAGGGATGTTCTTCTTAGGGTCCCTCACCTCATCGCCTAAAGTTGCCACTCTCGCATAACCTGCAAATGCAAAGAAGATGATTGAAGCAGCTGAGAGAGTTGAGAGGCTAGCTTCAGGCATGAGCATGCCGGTGCTAAAGCTTGGTGAGCTCAGCCCGTGAGCAAAGCCTGTACTAATGCTAAAGATAATGAAACCGATTGTGATGATGGCAAGTGCTGCTGCCATCTGCGCTGTTCGGTTGATGCCTAAAAGATTCAGTGCAGTCATTAGCAGAATTGAAGCTACCGCTGCTGGCCAGCCCGGATAGCCAGGTAGCAGATAGGTTTCGATGATGATGGCAATTGCCGCAATCGATGCAATCTTGCCAAATACAAATGAGAAGCCGGCAATAAAGCTGAAATCTTTTGGTAGATAAACCCTTGCGTAGCTATAGACACCACCAGCTCTAGAAACATGGCTCGCTAGTTGATAAACGGATGCTGCGTTAAGACTTGCAACAAGTGCAGCCAGAGCTAAAGCGAAGAAGATCTGGTCGTTTACTTTTTCCCAGGCTGTTGACCAGACGAAGAAGACACCGGCTCCGAGCATCGAAGCCAAACCAATTGCAACTGCTCCAAATAGCGAGAGCTGTTGTGGTTTAGACGTGGCCATCAAACAGACTGGTAACGCTGTCGTCGTTGAATACGGAGGAGATAGCTCTTGCAATCAGTGGGGCAATTGATAGCACAGTTAGATTCTCAAACTGCTTAGAAGCATCAATCGGCAAAGTGTTGGTAACAATGACGTTGTCAACATCCGGGCCTGAGAGTCTCCCAACTGCAGGTTCACTGAATACTGCGTGGGTGGCAGCAACGATTATTCGGCCAGCACCGTTATCACGAAGTGCTTTAGCAGCAGCAACGATGGTTCCAGCGGTGTCAATCATGTCGTCAACCAAAATACAGACGCGACCTTCAACTTCACCAACTAGTTCATTTACCTGGACCTGGTTTGGCTTGTTTGGGTCGCGACGCTTGTGAATGATGGCTAGAGGTGCACCTAGACGGTCTGCCCATATATCGGCAACACGAACGCGACCTGAGTCAGGAGAGACAACGGTCAGGTTATCTGCACCAAAGGTTTGCTTTACGTAGTCAGCTAGTAGTGGCAGAGCCCAAAGGTGATCTACCGGTCCATCAAAGAAACCCTGAATCTGTGGTGAATGCAGATCCACTGACATGAGACGGTCAGCACCGGCTGCTTTGTATAGGTCAGCAACTAGACGAGCAGAGATAGGCTCACGTCCCTTGTGCTTCTTGTCCTGTCTTGCATATGGGAAGAAAGGAGAGACTACAGTGATGCGCTTAGCACTTGCTCGCTTTAGAGCATCAATCATGATTAGCTGTTCCATCAACTGGTCGTTGATCGGAGCTGAGTGAGACTGCAGAACAAAAGCATCGACACCACGAACGCTCTCTTCGAAGCGAACAAAGATTTCACCATTGGCAAAGTCATAAGAAGTAGTTGGCACTACCTCGATACCTAAAAGGGTGGCAACCTCTTGAGCCAACTCAGGGTGTGCTCTTCCGCTCGCTAGTACCAAACGCTTCTGTCCGGTTGCTCTAATCTGCACTGCGGTCTCCTGTTTTCTTATTCTTTGGCTTTTTCAGCGGCCTTGGCTGCTGCTGAATTACTTCGTTTAGCTAGAACCCAGCCAGCTAGGTTACGTTGCGGAGCAACGTTCATAGCCAGATCTCCTGGTTTCACATCTTTACGAACAACAGTTCCGGCTGCAGTGTATGCACCATCACCTATCGTAATTGGAGATACGAAGACGTTGTGCGCACCGGTTCTAACGTGAGAACCAATGGTGCTGTGGTGCTTCTCAACACCGTCGTAGTTAGCGAAGATGGTGCCTGCACCGATGTTGCTGTGCTCACCGATAGTGGCATCCCCAACATAGGACAGGTGAGGGATTTTTGAGCCTGCACCGATCTTGGCGTTCTTAGTCTCAACGAAGGTGCCGATCTTGCCACCAGCTCCTAGGTGAGTGCCTGGCCTGATGTATGAATAAGGACCAACAGTTGCTTCAGATTCGATAACCGAACCTGAGATATGAGCCTTGATGATGCTGACATCCTCGCCCACTTGGCTATCTTCAATTGAAACCTCAGGCCCAATGGTTGATCCTCTACCAACACTGGTAATCCCCTTCAGGTGGGTTCCAGGCAGAAGAGTGACATCCTCACCTAGAGAAACAGTGATGTCAATGAAAGTAGTTTGAGGGTCAGCGATGGTTACTCCTGAGAGCATCCAGCCTTCACAGATTCTTCTGTTTAGCTCTGCACTTACTTCCTGAAGTTGAACTCGGTTGTTGACTCCAGCGACCAACCAGTTATCTGAGACCTGTAGGGCTTGAACAGCTCTGCCTAACTTCAAGATTTCAGTAGCAGCATCAGTTAGATACTTTTCACCAACAGCATTGTGGGTGCCAATCGCGGAAAGTGCACTTTTGAGCGCATCGAAGTCAAAAACGTAGACTCCAGCATTGACTTCGGTAATCTCAAGTTCTTCATCTGTGGCATCTCTGTGTTCAACAATCGAAGAGAAAGAACCTGAGTCATCTCTAACAATGCGACCGTAGCCAGATGGATCTGAGAAGACTGCGGTTAGCAGAGTTGCTCCAGCACCTGAAGATAGATGAACATCAAGCATTGCTTCAATGGTGGTCACATCTAGAAGTGGAACATCACCACTGGTGACAACTACTGCCCCTGAGAAGCCATCAGGTAAAACATTCAGAGCACATTCAACAGCTCTGCCTGTTCCTGGAATCTCATCCTGATGAGCGATGTGAGTGTTTGGGTAGAAAGCGTGGATGTATGACTCGAGAATCTCTTTTTCGTGTCTAACTACAGGTATGACATAGGAAGCGCCTAGAGAGCTAGCAGTAGCTAAGGTATGGCCAAGCATCGGAAGACCAGCGATCTCATGCATCACCTTAGGTGTTGCTGATTTCATCCTGGTGCCATTACCTGCTGCCAAAACGACAACGGCTAGGTGCGCTTCAGTCATTTAACCTCCATTGTCTTGCGCTGCTCCCCCAGGATTCGAACCTGGACCGAACACCTCCAAAGGGTGCCGTGCTGCCGTTACACTAGGGAGCATTGTGTTAGGCCAGAAGGCTTTAGCACCCTCTAAGTCTGCCAGATGTTGAGCCCTTAGGCTTCTAGATTTGCACCTAGTGCGGGAGAACTAGCGGTCAGGGCAAAGATTCCCCGCTCATTTAGGGTCTTGGCTATCCCAAGTGCCTGATCCTTCGAAGTACACAGCGCAGCAATTGTTGGCCCCGAACCAGAGACGATTGCCTTCAAAGCCCCAAGGCCTTCAATCTCCTCAATCAGTGATTCCAACTGAGGCATCAGAGCCAGAGCCGCATCTTGAAGGCCGTTACTCAGGACAGAAGCCAAAATCTCAACAGAAGAAGTGGACACAGCGACCTCGCTCAGGTCACTGAAGCTACTAGAAGCACCTAGTTCGTCAAACTTCGCATAAACCGAAGGAGTTGAAAGTCCTTGTGGGCTAATTGCTAGAACCCAGTAGGTTTCGAACGGGAGTGGGTTAACTGGTTGCAGTTTTTCACCACGGTCTGTTCCGATAGCTAACTGACCTAATACGCAGAATGAGATGTCTGAACCTAGTTCAGCTGCAACATCCATCAATTCTTCGGTTGAAAGTCTTGTAGTTCCAAACTCTTGATGAGCGTATTCGTTGAAGGCAACGAGCATGGCTGCAGCATCTGCAGAGCCTCCTGCCATACCGCCAGCAACAGGAATTCTCTTTAGGATATCGATCTGAATATCTGGGGTCTCGATGCCAAGCTTTTGAGAGAGCAAAACTGCAACTTTGGCTACCAGATTCGAGCTGTCAGTTGGAACTGCAGCGACGTGCCTCGAAGGCAGCCCATCACCTTTGACAAAGATGGTGATGCCCGTTCCAGGTAGTGCATTCGATACCGAGACTTCTTCTCTAAGGTCAAGTGATAGAAAGAGCGAATTCACATCGTGGTAACCGTTTGCCTTAAGCGGTCCAACTTCAAAAACTAAATTGACCTTGGCTGGTGCGGTTGCGGTGATGACGGTCATCTTGTCACCTGTGCCTTTACTCTGGCGTGAAGTTCATTCCAATACTTTGTTCTAGCTTTCAGCATTACTGGGTTCTCGATGAACTCATGTTCAATCAGAATCTCACAACCTTGTTCATGTGATTTGAATACCAAGGTTGCTCTGGTTTCATCGTTGAAAGCAATTGTGAGCTTCTCTGATTGTGCTTGCTTCAGGAATCGTTTGAAGCCTTCACCGTAGAGAGATTCAGAGATAAAGATGTTGAAGGTAAGTGAGACTGTGGTTGGTATAACCAAACTCAAACGTAGGACACTCTCCTGAGCCGAGTTTGTCTTAGGTGCTTCTCGCCACTGGAGGTAACTAAGTGAAAGTGAGTTAGCCCACCACTTCTGAACTCGATAGTTTTCTTGCAGCCACAGAGAAATCTCTCTTTGCTTAGCTTCGCGAACAGTGCTCTCAAAAATCATTTCTAGCCACTGTTCACGAGTCTTACCGGTATTAGCTAAGAGTTGATCTGCGCTGACATCTGGATTAGCCGCTGTGGCTGGAACAAGCATTGCTCTTCTGCCACGTTTCTTGTGTTCAACTCGTTGAGTGCTCGGGTGGCCTGGAATAACTGGCAGATCATCAAAGATGCCAGAGACCTGTTGTTTCTTTTTTCTAAATAGCATCAGCTGCCTTTGCGATAGCAACGAAGTCGTTGATAGTCAGTGCCTCTCCTCGTTTAGAAGGATCGATACCAGCAGCAACAAGCGATTGCTCAGCCAGGGCTGGTGAACCAGCCCAGTTCGATAATGCCTGTCTAAGAGTCTTTCTACGTTGTGAGAAAGCCTCGTCAATAACAGCAAAGGTCTTTAGTCTCAGCGCTTCATCACCCAGAGGTGTTACCCGCTTGGTGAAGTAAACCAGAGCAGAGTCAACGTTTGGAACAGGCCAGAAAATACTTCTACCGACATTGCCCGCAAGATTGGAATCTGCATACCAAGCAAGCTTTGCACTTGGCACTCCATAAACCTTAGAGCCAGGGGTTGCAGCTAGTCTGTGCGCTACCTCAGCCTGGACTAGAACTAAACCTGACTGGATGGATGGGAAGATTTCTAGGAAGTGCAGGAGCACTGGAACTGAGATGTTGTATGGGAGATTCGCTACCAGTGCATCAGGAGCTAAAGGTAACTCTGTTACCTTCATCGCATCGGCGGTAACTAACCTAAAGTCTTTGTCCTTCGCTCTCTTGCTAACTGTCTTTTCAATTGCCTGAGCCATCTTCTGATCTATCTCAACTGCAATCACAGTCTTAGCTTCTTCAAGTAGACCTAAGGTAAGAGAACCTAAACCAGGGCCAATCTCAACTACTGTTTCATTTCCCTTGAGCTTTGCAGCAGCAACAATTCGTCTAATTGTGTTTGGGTCAGTTACAAAGTTCTGACCTAGTTTCTTGGTAGGGACAACGCCCAGCTCTTCAGCTAACGCTCTAACATCAGATCCACCAAGTAACTCAACCATTTAGACCCTCTGACCAAAGTCCGTAAACCTCTTCGGTGTTCTTGGTGAGTTGTGTAGCAAGTTCGTTGACATCAAGTTCTAGCACTTCAGCCATTCTTCTAACAGTTAGACCAATCAGATACGGAGAGTTAGGTCTTCCTCTAAATGGTTCTGGAGTTAGGAAAGGAGCATCGGTTTCAACCAAGATTAGCTCTCTTGGCATAAGCGTTAGAGCATCTCGTAGATACTGGTTCTTTTTGAAAGTGACAGTTCCAGAGAATGAGGCATACCAACCATTAGCTTTTAGAATCTCCGCGAGTTCGGTATCGCCGCTGAAGCAGTGGAAAACAGTCTTCTCAGGAGCACCAACTCTAAGCAGTGTCTCAACAACATCTGCGTGTGCATCGCGATCGTGAATCTGCAGTGCAATGTTGTTCTCTCTAGCAATCTCGATGTGAGCCTCAAAGCTGTGTTGTTGCAAGAACAATCTGTCTTCAGTTGTTCTGAAGTAATCAAGACCGGTTTCGCCGACTGCACGAACTCTAGGTTCTTTAGCTAGCTTGGCTATCTCACTGATTGCAGAATCCAGTTCTTGAAGAGTTTCGTATTCGGCTGCAACGTTTGGGTGGAGAGCAACTGCTGCTAGCAGTCTTGGTTCAATGGCAGCAGTTCTTGCAGACCAGATCGATGTTTCAACCGAGCCACCAACCTGAACTCCGCCTAGGATTCCAGCTTGGTTGGCAAGTTCAAGGTGTTCACGATAATCCATTGGATTTTCACCGTCGGCTATCTCGAGGTGAGTGTGGTTGTCGTAGACACCGACTTCTAGAGGCTCCGGGACTTCCGGGTAACTAAGGTCTCTGGATCCACCGTCTTCAGATTTACGGTTGCGAACTCTGATGTAGTTCTCGCTTGGTAGATCTGCTTGAGCGTCGCTCATCTGATTACTGTGCGCTCTCGGTTTCAATTCTTGGGAAGAGCACTTCTAGTTCACCAATGTTGATACCTGCTGGCAGCTGGTCCCAGTTAGCTGCTTCAGTAAGGCGCTGCTCTGAGAGGTCCCCTAGCTTGCCTTCGGTAAGGGCAGCCCAAAGCTTTCCAGTTGCCTTTGGGGTAATTGGGGCTAATAGAACTGAGAGCACTCGCAAGCCTTCACAGGCAACATAGAGAACAGTTCCTAGACGCTCACGGTTAGCTTCGTCTTTAGCTAGCACCCAAGGCTCTTGGACGGTGATGTAATTATTTAGTTCATCAACTAGAGTCCAGGTCGCCGCAATGGCTTCCTGAATGGCAACTTCGTCGATTGCTCTGTCTGCATTTAGAACCGCAGTTCTAGCAACCTCAATGACTTGGTTATCTGCTTCGGTGTATTGACCAGGTGTTTGTAGCACTCCATCGAAGTATCTTCTTACCATGGCAAGGGTTCTAGATGCTAGGTTTCCAAATCCATTAGCAAGTTCTGCTTGGTATCTAGCAGATAGGTCTTCCCAACTGAATGAACCATCTTGGCCAAAGGCAATTGCTTTCATGAAGTAGTAGCGGAAAGCATCTGAACCAAAGATGTCGGTGATCTGGTTAGGTGCAATACCAGTGAGCTTAGATTTTGACATCTTCTCGCCACCGACTAGTAGCCAGCCGTGACCGAAGATCTGCTGAGGTGGTTTAATATCCGCTGCCATCAACATCGCTGGCCAGATAACCGCGTGGAAGCGAAGGATATCTTTACCAACAATCTGAACTGTCGCCGGCCATCTCCTGTTGAACTCTGCCTCATCCTGACCATAACCAATAGCGGTTATGTAGTTCAGGAGTGCATCAAACCAAACGTAGGTAATGTGTGAGTCATCCCAAGGGATATCGATTCCCCAGTCAAACTTCTCCTTAGATCTAGAGATAGAGAGGTCATCAAGACCTCTCCTGACAAATGAGACAACTTCGTTCTTAGCTGATTCAGGTTGAATGAAGTTGGGGTTCTGCTCATAAAAATCTAGAAGTGGCTGTTCGAACTGGCTGAGTCTAAAGAAGTAGTTGTTCTCTTCTAGTTGTTCAACCGGCTTAGAGTGAATCGCACAAACATCCTGGCCTTGGAATTCTCCGGTGCCATCAACTAGATCAGCCTTGTTCTTGTATTCCTCACAGCCGACGCAGTATGCGCCTTTGAATGAGCCCTGGTAGATAAAACCAGTGTCATAGAGCTTCTGCATGAACTTCTGAACGTTGGCTTCGTGTCTTGGTTCTGTGGTTCTAATGAAGTCTTGGTTATCGATATCGATGGTCTCAAGTAGTGGTAGCCAAGCGTCGTGAACTAGCTTGTCTGTCCAGTCCTTAGGAGTGCTCTTGTTAGCAGCTGCGGTTCTTAGAACCTTCTCACCGTGCTCATCGGTTCCAGTAAGGAGGAAGCTATCTTCTCCACGTTGACGGTGCCATCTGGCTAGCACATCGGCAGCAACTTCGGTATAGGCATGTCCGATGTGAGGAGCATCGTTCACGTAGAAGATGGGTGTCGTCACATAAAACGATTGACCTGAGGTGTTGGTAGACATCTTTACAATCTTAACCTGTGGGGCTTTCAATCCTTGGCTCTAGCATCGAGCACAGCCTGATACAGTTCACTCTTGCTCACTGAGTGCCTGGCTGCAACCTCGGCTACGGATTGTTTCAGGGACAGCCCTGAACTTCTAACTGAATCTACTTCAGCAAGCAGATCGGTGTCATGGACATCTGCTGGCTCTGAAGGCTCTGCTCCTGCAATAACTAGAACAATCTCCCCGCGAGGTTCTGTTTCAGCCCAGGTAGCAAGTTCAGACAGGGTTCCTCTTACCGTTTGTTCAAACTTCTTGGTTAGCTCCCTTGAAACACTTGCTTTCCTATTTGCACCGAAGACTGTGATTGCATCTCTAAGGCTTTGCTCGATGCGATGAGGAGACTCAAAGAAGATCAGGGTTCTAGGGTCAGTTAGTAATTCTTCGAACAGCCGTTTACGGTCTCCTGCTTTTCTAGGTAGGAACCCCTCGAAGCTAAACCGGTCAGTTGGAAGTCCTGAGACAGCTAATGCAGAAAGAACTGCAGAAGGTCCTGGAATCACAGTTACCTCAACCCCTGCTTCGATGGCTGCTCTAACTAAGACAAAACCTGGATCTGAAACAGTTGGCATTCCTGCATCGCTAACCACTAGGACGTCTTCGGTAAGGGCTATCTCAAGTAGTTGGGTAACCCGCTCAGTTTCGTTGTGCTCGTGAAGGCTGAAGAGTTTGGCGTCTAGTTTCACCCCTAAACCTCTGGCTAGCTTGAGCAGGGTTCTGGTGTCTTCAGCGGCAATGTATTTCACTGAGCCAAGGTGCTCAATGAGTCTTGCTGAGGCATCTGAGAGATTGCCGATAGGTGTTGCCGCCAAAATGAGCATGCTCTATTCTCGCAAACTAACATAGAAGAAGTGCTAACCCTCTTTCTAAGGCTCACCGCTAACCCAGCTAGATTCGCCTTATTCAACCGCTGGGCACCAATCCTCGTGTTGGTGTTAGCCGCCATACTCAGGCTTTATGACCTTGCCTACCCTCAGACGCTAGTTTTTGATGAGACCTACTATGTCAAAGACGCATACTCACTGATTCACTCAGGCTACGAAGGTGCCTGGTCTAGTGGAGCTGATCAATCTTTTGCCAACGGGAATCCAAAGGGACTAACCGATGACCCTTCTTTCGTAGTTCACCCACCACTTGGCAAGTGGATCATTGGTTTGGGCATGCTCATCTTTGGAGCAGGTAATCCTTTTGGTTGGCGCATCATGGTTGCCCTCGCTGGTATCGCTGCAGTCTGGCTAACCATGGCTAGCGCAAAGCTAATCTTCAGATCAACAATCTGGGCAGTATTAGCTGGATTGTTCCTTGCAGTTGATGGAGTTGGAATAGTTCTTTCGAGAACTGCGCTTCTAGATCAGATCCTGGGCTTCTTTGTAATTCTTGCTTTCTACTTCTTACTAAGAGACAGACAAGAAGTCAGACTAAATACCCTTAAGCGGCCTTGGCTAATTGCAATGGCAATTTTATTAGGCCTAGCAACTGCTGTGAAGTGGTCTGGACTTTACTTTGTTGTTGTCTTCCTCGCATACATCGTCCTTAGTGAAGCAAACCTGAATTACAAGATTCATCAGAAAATACAAAAGAGCTCAGAGACAAAGCTTTCACCAAAGCTTTGGTTAATCCCATCACTTACTCAAGGGCTGAGATCTTCAGTTCTAGTTCTCTTCCCAATGCTTCTCACATACATTCTGAGCTGGTCAGGATGGTTCTTAACTAAGAATGGTTGGGGTAGGAATTGGGCTTGGGAAGATGGCAACTCTCTCACCGGTTGGTTAGCTTGGATTCCCCACTCACTGCAATCCTTCTGGCACTATCACCAAGACATCTACCAATTCCACGTAAACCTCCATGCCTCTCACCCTTACGCTTCTAATCCACTGACTTGGCCTTTCATGTTGAGACCAACATCGTTCTTTTGGGATCAACGAGCGACCGATTGTTTTGGTGACA
>JBEAMR010000057.1:0-9061 GCA_041165845.1 Actinomycetota bacterium
CTGTTGCTATTGAGTAGTAGGGAAGAGGAACTAGATCAAAATCAACTAGCTTCTGTAGTAACTCAGTTGCCTTAGGGCCTTGAACTGCTAGCAATGCAAAGTCATCGCTCTTATCTTCAACTCCGTTGAAGTTCTTGAGAGCTGCTCGATCCTGTAGTGCAGCAACAACTGCATTACGGTTACCAGCGTTGGCAATGACTAGGAACTTGTCTTCGGCTAAACGGTAAACGATGAGGTCATCGATAATGCCACCGTCTTCGTTGCAAATCAACGCATACTTAGCTTTACCAACTGGAATTGCTGAAGATTTGATGACCAGTGCGTAGTCAAGGAAACTGGCGGCATCTGATCCTGAAACAAAGATTTCAGCCATGTGGCTGATGTCAAATAGCCCGGCCTGTTCTCTAACTGCTTGGTGTTCAGCCAGGTCGCTGGTGTATCGAACAGGCATCTCCCACCCACCAAAATCGGTAAAACTGGCCCCGAGACGGGCATGTTCAGCGTGGAGTGGGGTTTGGGGCATATAGATAATTTACGCCCATTTTGGGGTCCCTTATTACCCCACGCCGAAAGGCTCTAAATAGCGGGTTGTTGCTGGGTGATGCAGTGGATTCCGCCACCTCGATCGAAGATAGGGCGGGCATCAATGAGCCTGATTTCACGGTCTGGATAGACCTCTTCGAGGATGCCCTTAGCCACCTGATCGTTAGGGTCATCGAAAGCACAGAGCAGCACAGCATCGTTCAGGATGTAGTGGTTGATGTATGAGTAGTCAACAAAGCCTAGGTCATCCCTTAGCACCTTAGGAGCTGGCACTTTGACCATTCTGCAGTTGGTCTCTTCTTCAAGTCTTGAGATAACTTCGTGGGTAACTGAAAAGTCGGGGTGATATTCGTCCTGTTGGTCGTGAACTAGGAGAGTGTTCTCATCTGCAAAGCAGGCAACGATGTCGATGTGACCCTTAGTCCCAAAGGTTTCATAATCTCTGGTAAGTCCTCGTCTTATCCAGATGACCTTCTCCGTTCCTAGCTTTGAGCTAAGTTCTGCTTCAACTTCTAATCTGGTCCAGTCCGGGTTTCTCTCAATACCTAGTTGAACTGTCTCCGTGACTAGTAGTAATCCACTGCCGTTGGTGTGAATTCCTCCACCTTCGTTGACCAAATCGCTGTTGATTAGTTTTGCTGAAACGTGATTAGCCATGAAGGTCGCAACTTTGTCATCTTGGTCATAGTTAGACCAGCTCTGAGCACCCCACCCGTTGAATACCCAGTTCACAGCAGCCAGTTCATTGTTATCGAAGACAAAGGTTGCACCAGAGTCTCTTATCCAACTGTCATCAAGAGGGCAGACAACTAATTCGATTGATGCTGAAAGATACTTCTTTGCAATCTCGTAGTGCTTTGGATCAACCAACACCGTTACAGGTTCATACTCAGCTGCAGTGTTAGCTACCTCACTCCAAGCAAGATAGGCATCTTCTTCTTGCGCATAGTCTGCAGCAGGCCAAGCTAACCAAGTTCTCTCGTGCTTTGCCCACTCTGGTGGCATCAAGAGACTCATTGGTAATCCTTGTCAACTCCACTAATCCCACCATCGATTCCGTCACCGTTATCGGTTCTAGGGTTTGCAACAGGATTAGTCAGAGCTTCATATGTGTCTGGTCTTCTAGTTGCTAGGAATGGGAATAGGTCTAACCAGTCACGTCTTTGATCGAGATCAAGTTCAGCGATAAGAACCTCATCCTGATCTCTCGAGGCTTCAACCAAGATGCGACCGTAAGGGTCGCTGATAAAACTTGTTCCGTAGAAATTGAGTGCACCCTCATTACCCCAACGGTTAGGAACAACCATGAATGTTCCATTAGCAATACCGTTACCGACGATTACTTGTTTCCAAAGTGGAGCGGTATCAAAATCTGGATGGTCTGGCTCGGAACCAATAGCAGTTGGGTAAACCAGCACTTCTGCATTGGCTAGTGAATAAGCTCTAGCAACTTCAGGGAACCACTCATCCCAACAGGTTGGTAAACCAAAGTTACCTAGTATTCCATTGTTAAAATCGAAAGTGTAGACAGGGTAACCATCAGGTTGGTTAGGTCCTGGGGCAAAGTATTTATCTTCGTAATATCCAGCTGTAACTGGAATGTGAAGTTTAGGAGTGTATGCCACCAGTTCACCCTGAGGGTTCACAACTATTGCAACGTTTAGTCCTCTGCCATCACCTTGTTCAGTGTCGTGATACAAAGATGCGTGAACATAGACACCAATGGTTTGTGCTGCTTCAGTTGCAAATTTAAGTGTTGGGCCTGTCTCTAGATCTTCAGCAATGTCTGCTGGTCTTCCAGTTGGCAGTTTGTCTGCAGGGTATCTGGAGAGAGTGAGTTCTGGAAGGCAAACAATCTCAGCTCCCTGCTCTGCAGCTAGCTTGATGCCTAGGGTTAGGTTCTCAAGATGCTTGGCTGAATCTTCTTCCCAGTGCATCTGGACAAGAGCAACTTTGACTGGAGTTCTGGTTCTTTCCTTCACTCTTGAAAGTGATGGTAGAGCTTTAGCTGTTGTGACTTTCATTTACTTCTGATCCATTGAGTCGATAATTTGAGTTAGTAGTTTCACATCTGTTCTTGGGTTCACAATTGCGAATCTGGCATTAGGTTTACCTAGGTGAGAGCTAGGGGTTACAAAGCCCAAACCTTGCTTGAGGATTCGATCTGACCAGGCTTCGTAGTCAGCTAATTTCCACCCCTTTTTCTCAAAGACGACGATTGAGAGTTCTGGCTCTCTAACAAGCTTTAGGTCTTCACGCTTACGAATTACTTCAGCAATCTTGTGAGCGACGTGGATGTTATCTGCAACTGCTTTTCGATAAGCAGCGACACCGTAGGTTGCAAGTGAGAACCAGAGCGGTAACCCTCTAGCTCTTCTGGTCAGGTTGTAGGCATAGTCAGAAGGATTAAAGTCGCCACCATCGGTCAATGTGTCTAGGTATTCACCGTGCTGGGTGTGAGCAGCAGAAGCTAACTTAGGGTTTCGATAAACCAAAGCACAGCAGTCAAAAGGAGTGAAGAGCCACTTGTGTGGATCAACAATGAATGAATCTGCATACTTAGAACCCTTGAATAGTTTCTTACTGTTTTCATCAAGGATTCCTGCTAGTCCATAAGCACCATCGATGTGATACCAAACACCAAGTTCTTTAGCTGCTTTACCGACCTCGTCTAAGCGATCAACAATTCCAAAGTTTGTAGTTCCTGCTGTTGCAACAACCGCGAATAAACCCTTACCGGCTTTCTTGGCAGCCGCTAGGACAGCCTTGCCTCTGAGTCTTCCTTCAGAATCAACATCGGCAGTGATGACATCGACATCCATCACTCTGGCTGCAGCCTTGAGAGAAGAGTGTGATTCCTTAGAAGCAATGATGCTCCAGCGCTTAGGCATCTTCCTCTTGTTCCTCTTACGCTCTTGAATTGCAGTGTGACGAGCGGTAACAAGAGCAGAGAGGTTTCCCAGCGATCCACCTTGAACAAATACTCCACCTGATGATTTAGGTAGTCCAACTTCTTTGGCTAACCAAGCGAGAACTTCGTTCTCTGCAAATACCGCTCCTGAACCTTCCAGCCATGAACCGCCATAAACAGAAGTAGCAGAAACAACAAGGTCAAAGAGTGTTGCAGCTTCGGTCGGTGCAGTTGGAATGAAAGAGAGGTAGCCAGGGTGATCGGTTGAAATACAAGCAGGGGCTAGAACTTCTTCGAAGACCTTTAGGGCCTTGGGTCCTCCAAGACCTGTTTCAGAAATAGTTCCGCTTGCATGCTCTTGAAGATATTTGAGAGTCTGTGGTCCATCAAGGGGAGCTGGATCTAGTTCCATCCGCTCACGTGCATAATTCAAAACCTGTTCGCGAAGAGCCTTGGTCGCAGGAGATGAACTATGCATCTTGGCGGCTGAATTTGGCATTTCTAGTTCTTACGTCTCTTAGATAGTGAAAGAGCAAAACCAAATAGGCAGACAATGAAGAGAGCAATTGAACCGATGCTCCGCTGCTGAGCAATAGCTTCACAAGAAGTCCAGTCATCCTGCTGAGGGACTGTACAGTAACCAGGGCTAAAGAAGCCAATTGCTGAAGCCAGCATTCCAACCAAAGCCACGGTTGCGATCATCGCAAGGCTGTTGTTCTTTATCTCACGCTTAGCCATCTAGGTTCTCTTTCTTGAAGTCTCTGCTAAAACAATTCCTGTAATGACTATTAAACCGCCAAATATCTCAAGCGTTGACATGTCTTCACGAAGCCAAGCCCAAGCAAAGACAGTGGCAAAGACGGTCTCAGCGGTAGCGATGACACCAACAGCGGTGGCTGAGAGGTTTCCTAAGGCAATATAGTCCAGGAGCATAGGAACAAAGGAACCCATAATTCCGATCCAGAGTAGTCCTGCCCAGATTGGCCAAGAGAAGCTGCCCAGGTTGCCGCTTAGGGAAAAGACCTCATAAACATCAACTGCAGGGTCAGGGTTGATTAGGTTGATGATTCCCCAGAAGATAGCTGCGACTAGGAACGAGTAAAAGAGAGTAGACATCGCATCACGGTTACGTTGAGTGTGTTCACCGGTTATGAAGTAGATGGTCACACAGATAGCTGCTCCAACAGCCCAGAGCACACCGATTGGATCTAGGTTTGAATTCCAGATGTTACTGACAACAGCAAGCCCGCCAAGAACAAGAGCAATACCCAACCAGAGTCTTGGCAGGACTCTCTCCTTGAAGAGGAAGATGCCAACAATGGGCACCAGTGCGATAGCGGTGTATTCAATTAGAAGTGCAACGCTAATTGGAAGTAAGTTGACTGCATTGGAATAAGTCCACTGCATAAGTCCGATACCGAAGATTCCGTAGAAGACAAATAACGGGATCTCTTTGAGTTCCATCTTGAAGGATTTACGGTTTGTGATCAGAAGGGCGATGCCGGCAAGGACAGCTGTGAAAACTGTTCTAAATAGCACTAGTTGTTCTGTGCTGATTCCAGTACTCAGGATTACCTTTACCGAGCTGGCGTTTAGCCCAAACAGCAAAGCAGCGAAAGAAACTGCGGTTGCACCGACACCTGGTCTTCGTTGAGCTACTCTGTTCACCAAATCAGCCTAGGCTAGAGATATGACTGAATTTGTTTTAGCCGGTGGCTGTTTCTGGTGTTTAGACTCCTCATACTCTCAATTCAAGGGAGTTGTTGATGTTGAATGTGGTTATTCAGGTGGCCACAAAGCCAACCCAACCTACGAAGAGGTTTGTGGTGAGGGAACAGGTCACGCTGAAGTTGCCAAAGTAATCTTCGACGAGAGTGTTATCTCAGCTGATCTAATTCTCGACATCTTCTTCACAGTGCATGACCCACGACAGCTAAACCGTCAGGGTAATGACATCGGAACAAGTTACCGCTCTGCAATGTTTTATGCAGACGATGAGCAAAAGGCACTCTTTGAGAAAGCACTTGAGCGTGCAGCGCTGGTTTGGGATGGCCCAATCGTCACTGAGCTCAACAAACTCGAGATCTTCTGGCCAGCTGAGGATTACCACCAGGATTACTTCGCAAACAACCCAGGCAATGCGTATTGCCAAACAGTTGTTAGCGGCAAGATGGCTAAGACCAGAGCAGCTTTCCTCGACTACTTGAAGTAGTTGTGGATAACTAGAGCAGGATTTCTAGATATTTGTAAATCTTTCTGACATCACCAAAAGGTGATCTCTCTAAGAAAGGTCTTCAATGTCTGATTCATTCTCAGTAACCGGTTTGGTTGCAACAACACCTCGACACCTAGTAACCCAGGATGGTTTACCAATTACCTCATTTCGACTAGCAGCATCAACTAAGAAGTTTGATAAGCAAACTAATCGCTGGACCGAAGGTGAAACCAACTGGTTCACCGTCACTTCGTTCCGTCAACTAGCCATCAACTCAGCAACCTCTGTATCTAAAGGTGATCGCGTGTTGGTGATGGGCAAACTTCGAGTTCGTGACTGGGATAACGGAGAGCGTGCCGGAACATCCGTTGAAATTGAGGCCGAAACCCTAGGGCACGACCTTGTTTGGGGTTCATCGACATTTGTTCGAACAGTCAACGTCCGTGAAGAGCAGCCTGAGGTTGAGGTTGACGAGGAACTCGAAGAAGAAGAGCCTAAGTCCAAGAAGAAGGTAATGGCCTAAAGACTTCTGGTGGGTGGACCCCCTAACTCACACTCCCAGAAGAAGGCGATACTCAACACTTCAAGCAAGCATTGTTAGGCTCCTGACGCCTAATCAGTTCTTGGATAAACTTATCCATAGCGACCTTGAATGTGTTGGGTGTCGCCTTTATTTTTGAGGAAAACAATCCCATGGCAGAATTCATTTACCAAATGATTAAGGCGCGTAAAGCGCACGGTGACAAGGTCATCCTTGACGATGTCACCCTTGCCTTCTACCCAGGAGCAAAGATTGGTGTTGTTGGCCCTAACGGTGCTGGTAAGTCAACAGTTCTAAAGATCATGGCTGGTCTTGACACTCCTTCTAACGGTGAGGCAAGACTCGCTCAAGGCCACAGCGTTGGCATCTTGCTTCAAGAGCCACCACTGAACGAAGAGAAGACAGTTCTTGGAAACGTTGAAGAAGCTGTTTCACACATCAAGGGAAAGCTAGATCGCTTCAATGAAATCAGCGCTGAACTTGCTAATCCAGATGCAGACTATGACACTCTCTTGGCTGAGATGGGAACTCTGCAGGAAGAAATAGATCACCTAGACGCTTGGGATCTAGATTCACAGCTTGACCAGGCAATGGATGCACTTCGTTGCCCACCAGGGGATACTCCGGTTACTCACCTTTCAGGTGGAGAGCGCAGACGTGTTGCTTTATGTAAGTTACTTTTGGAAAAGCCAGACCTGTTGCTACTAGATGAGCCAACAAACCACCTTGATGCGGAATCTGTTCTATGGCTTGAGCAGCATTTGGCTAAGTATCCAGGTGCCGTGCTAGCTGTTACTCACGATAGATATTTCCTAGATAACGTAGCCGAGTGGATTCTCGAACTAGATAGAGGTCGTGCTTACCCTTACGAGGGTAACTACTCAACATATCTTGAGAAAAAGCAGGAACGTCTAGAAGTTCAAGGTAAGAAGGACGCGAAGCTTGCTAAGCGTCTAACCGACGAACTTGATTGGGTGAGATCATCGCCTAAGGCTAGACAGACTAAGTCAAAAGCTCGTCTTGCTCGGTACGAGGAGATGGCTGCTGAAGCAGACAGAACTAGAAAACTGGACTTCGAAGAGATTCAGATTCCTCCTGGCCCACGTCTTGGAAACATCGTTCTGGAAGCTACCAACCTACAAAAGGGTTTTGAGGGTAGATCACTTATCAATGGTTTGACTTTCAGCCTTCCAAGAAACGGAATAGTTGGAGTAATCGGTCCTAACGGTGTTGGTAAGTCAACTCTGTTCAAGACCATCATTGGGCAGGAAAAACTCGACGGTGGAGAGCTAAAGATAGGTGAGACCGTAAAGGTTTCTTACGTTGACCAATCACGCGGTGGTATTGATCCAGCCAAGACACTCTTTGAGGTTGTCTCAGATGGTCTTGACTTTCTTCAGGTTGGAAACGTAACCATGCCTTCTCGTGCTTATGTTGCAGCCTTTGGTTTCAAGGGTCCAGACCAGCAGAAACCTGCTGGAGTCCTCTCCGGTGGTGAAAGAAACCGTCTAAACCTAGCTCTTACCTTGAAGCAGGGTGGAAACCTGTTGCTACTTGATGAGCCAACAAACGATCTAGATGTTGAAACACTTTCATCTTTGGAGAACGCGCTTCTAGAGTTCCCTGGTTGTGCTGTGGTTATCACGCACGATAGATGGTTCCTAGACAGAGTTGCATCTCACATCTTGGCTTACGAAGGTACTGACGATAACCCAGACAACTGGTACTGGTTCGAAGGTAACTTCGAAGCATACGAAGAGAACAAGATTGCTCGTCTTGGCCCAGAAGCAGCTAAGCCGCACAGATCTACCTATCGCAGACTAACTAGAGATTAGAACTTGAATCACTTCATTCAATTTCCTGAGTCTGATGACATATCTGACCTAACCAAATACATCAACCGTGCCCAGAAGATGGATCCGGAAGGTGGAGTAAGGCTTAGAGCATATGGTGATGTTCTAACCGTTTACGTGTCACCGACGTATAGCCTCAAGCTTGCAGAGACAGCACCAATCATTCTTGGACTCAGAACTCTTGCATTAGCTAAACCAGCTGAGTTCGATGTTGCATATCCAATTTCAGAACTGGCTCAAGTTCTAAATGGCGATGGTGCTGAGACTGAGAAGAACTTTAGCCTTCTAAACCGACTCTCTAAAGTCACCGGTCAAGGACTATCTGATAACTCGATAAGTCTTCCTGCAACTGAATACACAGTGCACTGGAGCAACGAGACTCCAACTAGAAGTGGTTGGGAACTCGGCGGATACTTCTCCCAAGAAGAACTCACAGCAGCAGCAACCAAAGGTGTTGCTGAAGTTGCGTCAGCACTTCCAACTTCAGTTGGTGGCCCACTAGCAGCTCGAATTAGAGGA
Organism: Actinomycetota bacterium; assembly: GCA_041165845.1. Classification (GTDB taxonomy): domain Bacteria; phylum Actinomycetota; class Actinomycetes; order Actinomycetales; family Microbacteriaceae; genus Rhodoluna. Next base: position 8,583 of record JBEAMR010000057.1, read on the forward strand.
GAGATTTGGTCTAAGTCAATTGACTACAAGTTCCCAATTCCAGCAGGAGCGGCATTTGTTGCGGCAGGTTTAGGTTTTCTAACCGAAGGCGAACAAGTGCCTTGGTATGTTTCAGGGGATTGGTTGAGACTAAGCCCTGCACACGGCCACGTACTTTCTAAGTTCGCAACCGATTATGTGCCTATCGCTGGCTAATCCTCAAATGTGTTGAGCATTGCTGTCGCTGCTCTATCTAGATATGCCCACATCTGTGCATCGTATAGAGCAGGAAGTTTCTGATCATCTAAAGCAGCTCTCATGTGCTTTACCCAGGCTGCTCTAGCAGCAGGGTTGATCTTGAATGGTTGATGACGAAGACGAAGCTGTGGGTGACCGCGTTGTTCTTGATAGGTCTTAGGCCCACCCCAGTATTGCTCCAGGAAGAGCTGTAGTCGTTCTGCTGCAGGGCCTAGATCTTCTTCTGGATACATCGGTCTTAA
>JBEAMR010000058.1:0-7036 GCA_041165845.1 Actinomycetota bacterium
TATCGAACCTAACCAGACCGTTTGGCTTCGACTTAAGTGAAAAACCCCAGCCGTGGAGGGCTGGGGCATTCGTGGCTAGTGAGGGATTCGAACCCCCGAAGGCTGAGCCGGCTGATTTACAGTCAGATCCCTTTGGCCGCTTGGGTAACTAGCCAGTGCTCCCGGCCGCCTGTAATCAGCCGGACGGGTGCTTGTAAAGAATACCCGAAGTTAGGGCACGTTCGCCAATTGGCTAAAAACAACGAATCTGTCTCATTTAACTAAATGAATGAAACCCATTACAGATAAGGCACTATATTACATAGAGATTTCCATACTTTTACAGATAGAGGGCTCGTGGCTGGAATTGTTGATGTTGCTAGAGAAGCTGGGGTTTCCACCGCAACCGTATCTAGAGCCCTAAGCGGCAAAGACTACATCTCCCCTAAGACCAAAGCTTTAGTTGAAGAGGTAGCAGAACGCCTTGGCTATGTCCCATCAGCTTCCGCATACACCCTGGTAACAGGTCGCACTAGAAACATTGGTGTTGTCGTTCCTTACGTTGACCGCTGGTTCTTCTCAAGCGCTCTAGAGACCGTTGACCGTGAACTTGTAAAGGCTGGTTACGACGTAACCCTCTACAACCTTTCCAGTGGTGATGATCACCGTAAGTCAATCTTTACTAAGTCACTTCCTCGCAAGAGAGTGGATGCGGTTATGTGTATTTCAGTTCGTATGAGCGATCAAGAGATTGAAGCACTGGCTAAAGTAAACAAACCTATTGTTGCTATCGGTGGCCCAATCAAGGGTGCCAAGTGCATCAAGATTGATGACTTGGCTGCCGGTAAGTTAGCCACCGAACACCTCATTGCAATGGGTCACACCAAGATTGCGATGATTGGTCAGTTTGAAAGCGAAGACAAGTTCTTCAACGTCTTCAATGAAAGACGTGAGGGCTACGAGGTTGCTCTAAAGAACGCAGGCATTACTCCTCGAGATGCTTGGTATAAGTCAGTTTCTAAGTATGCAATCAGTGAAGGGTATGCAGCAGCTAAACAACTGCTGGGAGATCCACACAATGCACCAACAGCAATCTTTGCCTCATCTGATGAGCTTGCTGTTGGAGCAATGCTGGCAGCTAAAGACATAGGTCTTTCTATTCCTAATGATCTTTCAATCGTCGGTGTTGATAACCACGAGCTTGCCGACTTCTTTGGTATTACAACCATCAACCAGGATGTTCACGGTCAGGCCGAGAAACTAGTCAAGACTATGCTTCAACTTCTTGATGACCCAGAGCACGAGGTTGATGACCAGGTTGAATGGCCGGTTGAACTGATTGTTAGAAGCAGCACCGCTCGCCTAGTTTCCTGACATCTGCGATTAGAATTCAAGACATGGCAGATTCCTCGTTCGACATCGTTTCTAAAGTAGACAAGCAAGAAGCAGCTAACGCTCTCAACCAAGCAGAAAAAGAGATTGAGCAGCGCTACGACTTCAAAGGCGTCGGTGCTTCAATCGAGTTCTCAGGTGAAAAGATCCTGATGAAGGCAAACAGCGAAGAGCGCGTGAAGGCTGTTCTAGATGTCTTCCAGAGCAAGCTAATCAAGCGTGGTATCTCCCTAAAGTCCTTGGACTCAGGTGAACCTTTTGCATCAGGTAAGGAATACCGAATTGAAGCCTCACTAAAAGAGGGCATCGAACAAAAAGAAGCCAAGAAGATTTCAGCAATCATTCGTGAGCAGGGACCTAAGTCTGTAAAGGCCAACATCCAAGGTGACGAGCTTCGAGTGTCAAGTAAGAGCCGTGATGATCTTCAGGAAGTAATGGCACTACTTAGATCTAGCGATCTAGATATTGATGTTCAGTTCATCAACTATCGCTAAGGAACATCAATCTCTGTAATTGGAGAAGTTGGCGGATAAGCCAACGCTTCCGTTCTACGAATCTTTGAGTTTCTAGAAGCCACGAAACCGCTGATAACGCTTGCGATTGCAAACATCACGATTGGGAAAATCATCGCAATTGGCAAGCTGGTGCTGTCAATCAAAGAACCCATAAACATCTTTCCGAAGATGATTACGGTGTAGTTGAACAGAGCCATTCTCGATAGTGCTTGAGCTGTTGAAAGCCCCTTGATATCTCCTGTCGCGCTATAGAAACCAGGCACCATTGAAGAGATTCCGTAACCTGCAATAGCAAAGAATAGACACAGCAGCAGTAGCGCTAGCCCCTGGTTACTCTCAGCAAGAGTTGCTGAGCTAAAGATAGCTAGAGCCAGTGCAACAGAGCCAAATGCTCCACCAATCTGAGAGAGCCTAGCAATCTGATACTTCTCAGTTAGCTTCACAATCGAGAATCTTCCAACAATCATGGCAAGGATGAAGCAGGTGTATGGGAGAGCTGCACTTCCAGCATCTAGGAACAGCACCTTCTTACCGTAAACAGAAGCCCAGTCCATGATCACCAGCTCTGGCCACATTCCAGCGAAAGCACCAAAAGAAATTAACCAGAGATATTTAGGTGTCTTGAGCCAAGAAACACGTTCACCCTGCTCTCTTGGCTGACCATGGTCATCTTCTTTAGGGGTCAGCATGTTTGCAGCAGCCCAGAGGAACAGTGCAAGACAGAAGATACCTAGCCCGAGCATGTGAGCGCCAAGAGGCGTATATGTTGCGATAGCAGCAGAGATTGCAGCTGCTGTTGCAGCTCCAATACTCCAGGCACCGTGGAAACTACCGAGCAATACTTTGCCAGCACGCTTCTGGAAAGCAACAGCTTGAGAGTTCAAAGCAATATTGAATGTGCTAAAGGTGAAAGACATTGTGAAATGCAGTGCTAGGAAGACCCACCACTGATCGGTAAAGGGAAGTGCTGCAATGATGAATCCGATTGCGATAGCTGAGTACTTAATGATCGGAGTAGTTCCGTAGCGCAGAACAAGCTTGTTAGTAAAGAGCAGTGGAACGATAGCTCCAGCTCCACCGAACCCAATGATTGAACCCCAGACCTCGTTGCTTACCTGCAGGTTGCTGATGAACTCAGGAATTCTTGGCATCCAAGACAAAGCGGCAACTCCTTGGGTGAAGAACATCACCATCAAAGCAAATTGGGCTCGCTTATTCCTGAGTTCGCTATCCATTACTTATTCTCGAAAGCAGCTTCTAGGAAGTCTTCTCTTTCAACAAGCTTGATACGTTCGCGGCCCTGAGCTTCACCTAGTGAGCGCTCAGTGGCATCCACCTTGAGCCACTCTGGCCAACCGAGGAACTTCACGTTCTTTGATTCAAGGAGATCAACTACTGACTGCTCGTCTGGGTTAGCTGGTTGCCACCAAGAAGCTTGGTCTTCAATTACCCAACCGATGGTTTCCATGGCATCACTCTTGGTGTGACCAATTAGACCAACTGGTCCACGCTTGATCCAACCGGTTGCATAAACACCAGGAACTACATTGTCTTCAGAGTCAATTACTCTGCCAGCTCTGTTACTAATAACACCGTGCTTCTCATCAAATGGAATCTCAACTAGTTCACTACCGAAGTATCCAACGGCACGGTAGACAGCCTGAACTGGATATTCTCTGAATTCACCGGTTGGAGTAACCCCACCGTGACCATCTAGTTGTGTTCGCTCAATTCTGAAACCAGATACTTTGCCATCTGTTCCTAGAATCTCTGCAGGAGAGGAGAAGAAGTGCAGGTGCAATCTTCTTGTTGCACCTGTCGTTTCTCTTCCTCTAATACCTTCAAGAGTTGAAACCATAACTCTGGTTTGGTTATTTGAATCAATAGCGTCTTGTGATCCAGAATCGTATTGGAAGTCTTCGTCATAGACGATGGTGTCCACTCCCTCAATTGCACATGCTTCTCTAAGTTCTAGCGGAGTGAACTTAACCTGAGCAGGCCCTCGTCTTCCAAAGACGTGAACATCGGTAACCGGAGAAGATAGTAATCCCTGATAGACGTTCTCTGGAATATCGGTAGAGAGCAAATCTGCAGGATGCTTAGCCAAGATACGAGCAACATCTAGAGCTACGTTTCCATTTCCAATAACAGCAACTTCTTTAGCGTTCAAAGGCCAGGTTCTAGGAACATCTGGATGAGCGTCATACCAGTTCACAAAATCAGCTGCACCGTAACTACCGTCTAGTTCAACACCAGGAATATTTAGATCCGCATCTTTGATTGCACCGGTAGCGAAGATAACTGCGTTGTAGTGAGACTTCAATTCATCAAGAGTGATGTCGGTTCCATACTTCACATTGCCGAAGAACCTAATGTCTCCTCTATCTAGAACTTCATAGAGTGCCTTGATAATGCCTTTGATTCTTGGGTGATCAGGAGCAACACCGTATCTAACTAGACCGTATGGTGCTGGCAGTAGATCGAAGAGGTCGATGCTGACATCGAATTTACGCTCTGCCTTGATAATCAAATCAGCAGCATAGATACCGGCAGGGCCAGCACCAACTATTGCTAGACGCATTTTGGTCAATCTAGTTATTCCTTATTTCTGTCGTTCAACAACTGCTTCAGCAAAGACCCTTAGAGCATCTTTGACTGGTGAATCTGGAAGTGGGGCTAAAGCTAGCACTGCATCATCAGCCCACTGCTTAGCAGTTTGGTAAGCCTCTTCGAGAGCTGGGTGAGCTCTAAGCAATTCAACTGCTTTAGCTAGTTGAGCATCTTCTTCGAGCCCTGCATCAATTATCTCAACTAGTTCCCGAGCCTTAGAGTCAGTTGCTGCCTGTGCTCTCAGCAACAGTGTTGGAAGGGTTGGCACACCGGCACGTAGGTCAGTGCCAGGAGTCTTACCTGACTCATCAGAGTGGATGTCGATAACATCGTCAATTAGCTGGAAGGCAACACCAACCTTCTCACCATAAACACGAAGTGGTTCACGATACTCATCAGGTCCATCACCATAGACAACACCTAGTTCAGCGCTGGCTGCAATTAGAGAGCCGGTCTTATCTGCAAGAACCTGCAGGTAGTGCTCAATTGGATCTTCACCATCCTGAGGGCCAAGGGTTTCGTGCAACTGACCTAGACAGAGTCTTTCGAAAGTATCAGCCTGCAAAGTCAAAGCCTTGCCACCTAGACGACTAACAATCTGTGATGCTCTAGCAAACAGGAGATCACCGATGAGAATAGCAACGCTGTTGCCCCAAACCTCATGCGCTGTTGGAACACCTCTACGCATTGGAGCTCTGTCCATCACGTCATCGTGATACAGAGTTGCTAAGTGGGTCAGTTCGACAACAACTGCAGCCTTTATTACTTCATCTTTAGTTGCATCACCAAGGGATGCTCCAAGCAATACCAAAACTGGACGCAGTCTCTTGCCACCTGCTTCAAGCAAATGACGACTTGTCACATTAGCAACTGGGTCAGTGTGGGTAACAGCTTCTAGTAATGCTGTTTCAACATTCTCAAGACCAGCTTGAATTGATTTGATTAGGTTCTTATCAACTACCTTGCGTAGTTGCGGAGGAAGAGAGATCTTGCTCACTTAGCTTCTTTCTGAGCTGTGTGAAGGGCGACGATTCCTAGGCTTAGGTTTTTGTATTTAGCATTGGTGAAGCCGGCTTCACTCAACCAATCAACAAGAACCTCTTGCTTAGGCCAAGCTGCAATTGACTCTGCTAGGTAGTCGTATGCGCCTTTGTTTCTTGCAACCAGTTTAGAGAGCGTTGGCAGAATGCTCTTTAGGTACCAACGATAAAGCGAACCAATTACTGGTGTTCTCACATGAGAAAACTCACAGATCACAACAACACCTGAAGGCTTTAGCACTCGAAGCATCTCAGCCAGTGCCTTCTTTGGATCAACAACATTTCTAAGTCCAAAGCTAATAGTCACTGCATCAACCGATGCATCTTTGAACGGCAATTTAGTTGCATCAGCAAAGACAAATTCAAGCTCTGGGTGACGCTTACGACCAACGGCAAGCATGCCCTCGCTGAAATCACTGGCAATTACCTTGACGCCAGGCTTAGCAAAAACGACTGAGGAAGATCCAGTTCCAGCAGCTAGATCCAATACTGTTTGACCAGCTTGAGGGTTGACAGCTTTGAGGACTCTTTTACGCCAAATACGGTCTTGTCCTAGGGAGAGTAGGTCGTTAGTGCGGTCATAGTTTTCGGCTACCGAATCAAACATGGCCGCGACTTCTTGAGGCTTTTTAGCCAAATCCGCTTTACTCACCTCACAAGTCTAATCTCGATTAGACAAAGGGGATATTTAACGCTGTTTAGCCTCACGACGGAGCTTTAGAGCACTTGCACCGGTAACACCAACTAGACCGACAGCGACCGCTCCAAGGCCAGCTCCAAATAGCATCGCCACCTCTAAAAACTCATCTGCAGGAGTCTTGGTAGTTAGAGATACTTCCCTTATCTGAATAGGGACACTGGTTGAAGGGCTAACTGAGGAAGGAAGCAGAGTCTGCTCATTTGGTCCAATGAAAGTAACTTGGAGTTTGGTGGAAATGAATTCACGAATCAGATCTCGGACGGGGGTATCTTGGGTCAGCTCTTCGATCTCACCTGAGGACGAATTTTGGTTATTTGGCAAAACCGACTGAGGAAGGATAGGAAGCTCAAAAAAATCAGAGTTTGGGCGGACATCAGGTCTAATTAGAATCGGTGGAACGCCGACCTGTTCGACTTCCCCGTAGTGCTCGCTCAGTTCCTTGTGCTTGGGATCCAAATCATCGTCATTCCTAGGACGTTTGTTAGGGTCTCTAGGCCGCTCCGGCATTATTGGAGCCAGCTCTTCCTGATCTTGGCTTTCATTTTCAAAGATGAGTTCCCAAGAATCTTCCTGCTCGGACTCTTCATCGGCAAAAGCCCCCTGAGGAAATGCCATTAGGGAAACAAAGACGACTGTGGCTGCCAAGATAACTGGCTTGCGCATCTTTGTCCTCCTGTCGCTGGCTTAGAATTTTAGGGTCTTGACTAAAGAATATCCCAGCCAGAGAACCCCAAATAGACTGATTACGTCCTTTCACAGAGAACACTCAGCCGATACAGAACGAGTTGAAATCCTTGCCA
>JBEAMR010000059.1:0-27504 GCA_041165845.1 Actinomycetota bacterium
TAAGAGTCATCTTCCTCTTCGCTGCAGCTTGGATGGTGATCTTCACCATCCCACTTATTCTCTTTGTTCCTGAAGTTCCAAAGAGCGCAGTTCAGCAAAAGCGTGAATCAATCATCGACAGCTACAAAGCTCTCATCGCTCAGATCCAGAGACTAAGAAGAGAAAACCCAGATGCCCTTAAGTTCTTACTTGCCTCTGCTGTCTATCGTGATGGTTTAGCTGGTGTCTTCACCTTCGGTGCAATCCTCGGCTCGGTTGCTTTTGGTTTCACGCAGACCGGTGTAATTCTGTTTGGTGTCGCAGCAAATATCGTTTCAGGTATTGGTGCATTCCTCGGCGGAGTTTGGGATGAAGTTGTTGGCACTAAGCGAATGATTGTTATCTGTCTTGCTGGAATGCTCGTAGCAGGTGCAGGTGTATTTGCATTCGCATCATTAGGTGCAATCACATACTGGATTTTTGGTTTAGCGCTTTGTCTATTCGTAGGTCCAGCACAAGCTTCTTCTAGAACATTCGTTGCACGATTTGCACCAGCAAACCGTGAAGGTGAAATTTTCGGTCTTTACCAAACAACCGGTAGAGCTGCATCATTCCTGTCACCAACACTTTGGGCACTTTCACTGATGGCTGCATCTGCTGCCGGCTTTGCTAATGCAACAGTGTTTGGGATCATCGGAATCATGATCGTGCTTGCAGCAGGATTGTTCTGGTTGCTAAGAGTGCACCCAAGTCCGAAGGTTATTAACTAAAAGCTCAAACAAAAATGGCCTGTTGAAAGACAGGCCATTTAGTTTTAAGTTCTTACTCGCCTTGAACTAGAGGCTCGTTGCCAACATCTGTTCTATAGAAGTTGAGGTATGAGCGTGAAGCTGTTGGGCCCCTTTGTCCTTGGTATCTGCTGTTGTATTTAGCTGAACCATATGGGGTTTCGCTAGGGCTTGAAAGCTGGAAGTAACAGAGCTGACCGATCTTCATTCCCGGCCACAGTTTGATTGGCAGGGTTGCAACGTTAGATAGTTCTAGAGTTACGTGACCTTTAAAGCCTGGGTCAACAAAGCCTGCTGTTGAGTGGGTTAGGAGACCTAGTCTTCCTAGCGAAGATTTACCTTCTAGTCTTGCTGCGATGTCATCTGGCAGAGTAACGAACTCGTAGGTTGAACCTAGAACGAACTCACCTGGGTGCAGGATGAAAGGTTCATCAGGAGCGACTTCAATCAGTCTGGTTAGATCTGGTTGGTTCTCAGCTGGGTCAATGAAGGCATACTTGTGGTTATCAAAGAGACGGAAGAATCTGTCTAATCTGACATCCATGCTGGATGGCTGCAATAGCGACATCTCTAGAGGGTCTAAACCAATACGGCCTTGTTCAATTTGTGAGCGAATATCGCGATCTGAGAGCAACATAGTCAAAAGGTTACCCTGCTTTTTCTGCTCAGCGCTGTTGCTTGTTGGTGTGTAAGGCAAAATAGAACCTATGCGCGATAAAGACGGTCGGATAAGTCCACCTGAGGAGATTAGAAGAGTCTTCGAGGGTGAAGCCGGTGCGCTCAGCAAAGTCCCTAAGAACAAAAGAGGGCCTTTAGGGGCAGCTGTCACCCTACGTGTAGGACACCTCTTCTCTAGATGGCTTGAGAGAAACATCGACTCTGACTGGAAGGGCTCTGCCCCTCAGATGATGTTGATTGCCATACTGGTTAGACACAAGACTCTGACGATGGGTGAAGCTGCTGAACTATTGGATGTCACTCCTAGAGCTATTACGAGACTGGCTGATTCACTAGAAAAAGAAGGTCTAGTGACAAGACAGGTTGGACCTCACGATAAGCGTGTGTATTTGATTTCTGTAACAGCCAAGACTGAAGCTTTAGCCAAGCAAATGATGCCTAAGCACGAGAAGAAGATGTCAGAGCTCTTTGCAGTATTCACTGACGCTGAACTACTTGAATACCTAAGACTGAACTCCAAGCTTGCAGAGCATCTAAAGAAGACACTGCAGAAAGACTAGTGCTCTAGTCCAACCTTCTTTTGGATCCACTTCATCCATTTTGGTGCATACCAGTTAGCATCACCGAATAATCTCATCAGTGCAGGAACTAGCAGCGCTCTAATCACCGTTGCATCTAGCAACACAGCAAAACCAACACCAAGTCCTAACATCTTCATAATGCTCACACCGCTGGTTGCAAAGGCAAAGAATGAAACAGCGAGCACCATCGCTGCTGTTGTAATGATTCGACCTGATCTCTGCAAACCAACTGCAACTGAATCAGTCGTGTTTAGACCTAAATCGTGCTGCTCTTTGATTCTTGAAAGTAAGAAGAGCTCGTAGTCCATCGACAAACCAAAACTAATTACAGCAACAAGTACTAGTGAGGAAGAGTCAATCGTTCCAGTTGAAGCAAAGTCACCGATAAGCCAGTGCAGGTTGCCATTCATAAATACCCAGACCAGGAAGCCCATAGTTGCAAAGAGTGACATGAAGTTCAGAATTACAGCCTTGATCGGCAATATCAAAGAACCAGTGAACAAGAACAGCAAGAGCATCGTTGACAAGATAATCCACAGTGCAGCATATGGAAGGTTAGAGGTAATTGCATTCAGTGCATCTGTGTATATCGCAGCGGAACCACCAACCAATACATCGTCGAAATTATTAGAGATAGATCTGATGTCTGCTGTAACAGCTTCACCGTCAGGGCTTCTAGGTTCAACATCTGCAATTGCAACGATGCGAGTCCAAGAGTTCTTTTCATATGTAGTGAAGTAAGAGTTAGTGTTTGGAACTAACTGACCATTAGAGAAGATACCCAGGTTGGTCTGCACTCTAACAATGTGGTCGTGTTTAGACAGTTCTGAAGCATAAGCAGTTACTTCTTCCTTTGTCGCGTTACGGGCCATAATCTCAACAGGAGATCCTTCACGACCGTCAAATCTCTCTCTGATCTGATCTGTTGCTAAAACAACTCGATTATCTGCCGGAAGGATACGGTCATCGACCTGACCTAGTTTCACGTTCATGCCAAGTGCTGCAAGAGAACCAAGAGCTAGCACAGAGGCCAAAATAATTGAAACAGGTCTCTTCATTACATACTTAGCCAGCCTCGACCAAACACCATCGTCCTTTTGCGGGCGGTGCTTGAACAATGGCCACTTGTTGATGCCATCACCCAGCAGGTTGAACATTGCCGGTAGAGCGATAAGAGCTGCTGCCACGGCAATACCAACTGCCACTAAACCTGCAAAAGCAAAGGACTTCAGGAAGTACTGAGGGAAGAAGTTCATTGAAATCATGACGAGAGCAACGGTAAGACCAGAGAAGAACACTGTTCGACCAGCCGAAAGCATGGTTGCCTGAACAGACTCAGCAACATCCTGCTTCTTAGCCCGCTCTTCTCTAAAGCGGCTAACCATTAGCAATGCGTAGTCAATACCTAGACCAAGCCCTAGGCCGGTAACCAAGTTCACTGAGAAGGTTGAGGTATCGGTAAAGAGCGATGCTAACCAGATAAAGAAGAATGAGCCAAGAATAGTTAGTCCCGCGATCATCAGCGGCAAGCCAGCTGCGACAACAGAACCAAAGACAAAGATCATCAAGAGCAGAGTGATTGGAATCGCAACTGATTCTGCCCTTGTCAGGTCACTTTCAATTGTGTGATTAATCTCGCTGGTGATTGGACCCCAACCAGCTACATAGATAGTTGCACCGTAGTTCTCACCGGTGAACCTGTCTTGAATGTCTTTAGAGACTTCTGCGGTCTTTGAGCCTTCTTCTAGCTTTGCGAAGAAGTAAACGGCCTTGCCATCGGTTGATTTGAGAGTTGCTGCACGGCCAAGTGAGTAATAAGAGGTGACTTTTGCAACACCTTCGGTTTTAGCAAGTTCTTCAGCAATCTGTTCACCGCTAGCAGCTGACTCTGCATCATCGGCACTTCTACCCATGTCTGCAACAACAACTACCTCTGGATCGCTCTGACCAAAGTCTTTGGTCAGCATCTGCATTACCTTCTCAGAGTCGCTACCTGGGTCGTTATAGCCACCACCTTTTAGGTTGCCGAATGCTTGGAACCCACCGATTAGGGAAAGTAAAACTAAAGCAATAAAGCCAAAAAGGGATAGTTTGCTGTGTCGAATGACAAAATTGCTTAGAGGTCTCATATACACCCAAGTCTAAATTATTTACCGAGGAAAGAAAACAGCTATGTCGAAAACCAAAGTGAACGCTAGAGCAATTTTCTATTTCCTAGTTGCAGGAATCGGATTACTAACTGCTTGGTATTTCAACACCATCGCTATTCTTCGAGGTCAAGACTTCTTTGGTTCTTGGTTTGGTAATGACGCAGATCTAGTCCTAGCCTTCGATTTACTGCTCACAGCCTTTGCTGCTGTTCCCTTCATGGTTATCGAATCAAAGCGAATTGGAATGAGAAAGGTTGGTTGGTTTATCGCAGCTGGCTTTATCTCTGCAATTGCCTTTGTCTTTCCTTTCTGGTTAGCGATGCGAGAGCTTCACTTAGCCAGAGAGAGATCAACAGCTAAACCAGTGAAGTCAGGTATTGCGGTTCACTCAGTCAAACAGGTTAGAGAGCTTGCTGGTGGAGCATTTGAATACTTTGAATTAGAGGGTCGAAGAATTGATGTTTGGGTTCCGGCTAACCACGATGAACTGACTCCTCTTCTCGTTGCACACGATGGTGCTAACTTCCTAAGAGATATCTCAGAAACTTGGAACCATCAGAACTGGGGTATTCCAGAGGCTTTTGCCAGCGGCAGAGTGGTAACACCAGATGGCAGATTACCAATCGTGGTCGGTGTCCATAGAACAGATGATTCACTAAGACTCAATGAACTAGCTCCCGAAGATGTTCTAAGGCCCCACCCTGAGATGCTGAACCAAATTGACCCAATTCTTAGACCTACTAAACCCGAATACATGGGGAACACCTATCAAGACTTCCTAAGCCTCACCTTGGTTCCAGAACTAGCCAAGCGCTACGGCCTCAAGCTCACCCCTAGCCGCACTGCGCTGATGGGTTCAAGCCTCGGTGGCTTAGCCACCATCTACGGGGTGGCTAAGCATCCTGAGGTCTTTGGGGTGGGTCTTGCCCTGTCTTCACACTGGCCACTCGGTGGCCAGCAGATGGTTGATCTGTTGCTTGAGATGCTTCCAGCTTCGGGTCAGGTACGTATCTATACCGATGCAGGAACCCTAGACATTGATGCTGACTATTACCCTTGGCACTTTGCTGTAGCTAAGAAGTTTGAGGCTATGGGTTGGCAGCGAGATGTTGACTTCCGAACAGAGCTTTGGCCTGGAACAGGACACAAAGAGTCTTGGTGGTCTCAACGAGTTGAACACCCGATTAACTGGTGGCTAAATTCCTAGTGGATCCTCATTCACCAGTGTTCTAGCTCCACCCATAAACTCAATCACTGCCTGGTCAACCTGAATGTCTTTGAGCCTGATTGGCTTGGTTAGGTATAGACCTTCGAGAGATCTCACTCTGCTTAGAGCAACATAGGTATGCCCTGAAGAGAATGCTCCTGCACCCATATCAATAGTTACTTCGTCATAGGTTTGTCCCTGCGACTTATGGACTGTAACAGCCCAAGCAAGACGAAGTGGTATCTGTCTAAATTCAGCTAATACTTCTGGAACTAATGTTTCGGTGAACTTACCGGTTCCCTCGTTGAACTCTTCTTCAACTAGGTAACGCACCTTCTGCCAGGTGCTGACACCAACAGTGTGTATTTCATTATCAGCTTCGACCAAAACATAGTTACCTTCACCAAAGGAAACAACTTTTCCGATGGTTCCATTTACCCAACGCCAACTCATAACCCCATCAGAGTTCTTTACAGGTTTCTGATCATCGTTCTTGATGAACATCACCTGCGCTCCAACTTTGAGATGAAGGTCTGCCTCAGCTGGAAGAGTGTTACCAAATGCACTCGCATCGCCTGTCCCAAAGGAGGATCTGAATACACGCTCCTCGGTTTGTAATTGAGCTAAACGATCAGCGTTTACCGAATCAACGATGTTGTTGACAGTTGCTAATCGAATGACATTGTCATGCGGTGGGAATCTATTTCCAGCCTGGTTGATTCGATCAACCATCTCTTGGCTAACTTCACCAACACGAATTGAATTCAAGATTGCTTTGAACTCTGGATCTCTCTGTCTAAAGATTTCAACTAATTCGAATATCTCCATGCGCTCTGCTGACCACACTCTGGCATCGAAGAACCACTGTGAACGATATTCCATTTCAACAAGCTTCGCTAGTTCTTCACCCCTGGCTGGAACTGGTGCTAGTTGATATGGATCTCCGAACATCACAATCTTGCAAGCCCCGAAAGGAACCTTGGGTTTGCCTCTTGCTGTTCTTAATGCAACATCAACTGCATCCATCAGGTTTGCTGAGACCATAGATACTTCGTCAATGATGAGCATGTCAATTTCTCGAAGAACTTCTCTTGCTCTTCTACTCAAATGTCTTGCGACATCACTTGCAGTTAGAACGCCGAAAGGAAAACCAAAGAGTGAGTGAATAGTAATTCCACCAACGTTGTATGCAGCAACCCCAGTTGGAGCACAGACAACAACTTTCTGTTGGGTATTGTCTCTTAGATACCCTAGAAGAGTTGATTTACCAGTTCCAGCTCTACCGGTAACAAATACGGTTTGCCCGTCTTTCTCGATGTATTCGAACAGGGCTAACTGCTCTTTGGAAAGTTTTATTTCAGACAACCGAATTACCTTGAATCTTCTTTACGTTGGGCTAGACGCTCAAGCATACGGTTGTATTCAGACAAATCCTCGTTGCCACTTCTATCGCTAGCGCGATCTAGTCGCTTGGCATCTCTTTCATCACTTCTAGCCCACTGGATGGCAACAATGATGGTTAGAGCTGCTGTTGGTAGTTCCCCGATACCCCAGGCAATCGCTCCACCGGCCTGCTGGTCTTGCAATGGTGTTGCTCCCCAAGTTCTACCCATAGCTCCAAACCAGTCCGCTAGCAGCAGGGTGTCGCCTGTCATCAGCGCTAGACCAAAGAAGGCGTGGAAGGCCAAGGTAGCGATAAGCAAGATAAGTCGCTGTGGGTAACCAAAGCGCTTAGGTCCTGGGTCAACACCGATCAGTGCCTGAACAAATAGGTATCCAGTAATCACGAAGTGAACAATCATCCACTCGTGACCTACGTGTTCACGGGTTGCCCAGTTGAAAATCGGAGTGAAGTAGAAGACAACTAGAGAGCTAGCAAAAAGCAGTGCAGCAACAATTGGGTGAGAGAGGAACTGTGCATACTTGGTGTGAACAGCCCAGAGCACCCACTCTCTAACTCCTCTTGAATCATCTTGACGCTTAGCAACTGCACGAGCAAGAAGTGTTACCGGGGCACCAGGAACAAGTAGTACTGGAACTCCCATTGTCAGAAGCATGTGTGCGAGCATGTGTGCGCTGAACAAATACTGTTCGTAAGCATTGAAGTATCCGTTGGTGACATAGAACAAAAGTGCCACACCGGAAAGCCATGAAACAGTTCTACCAACAGACCAAGAGTCTCCTCTTTGCTTTAGTCTTCGAACTCCAAGTAGATAGAAACCAGCGAGAGCAGCGGTGACAAGTAACCAGATTAGATCTGGTTTGAAAGTTGTAATCCAAGTTAGCGCCGTTGGCTCTGGTGGAAGTTTTGAACCAGTAAGAATTTCTGCTGGTGTTAGTTCTCCTGCTGGGTAGTCATTGATTGGAGTTGGTGTTCTAGCAAGAGCAGTTCCAAGACCCATCGCTGCACCAAAGATTAGAACTTCAACAAAAATCAGATTCCAAAACATTTTTGTTTTGTCTTTGAAGTTACTAATCACTCTTCTTCTGTGAAGTGCACCGAAAAACCCTAGCGTAAGAAGTGAAACTGTTTTGAGAAGTGTCACTTGTCCGTAACCGGTAGTAAAGATGTTTTCGATTGAACCAATTCTGATTTGTGCAGAACTATAACCGGAGATGGCAACAAGTAAGAAGCCGAACAAAGCGAGCGTTGAGTAGCGAGTGATGATTGTTTTTCTATCTTCAACTTCATCCAACTTGTTCAGTGCAATGACAAGACCAACTAGCCCGCCAACCCAAATACAGATACCAACTAGGTGCAATCCCAAAGAGTTCACTGCCATTGCATGTGATGCAGAACCTGCAGCGTGACCGCTTAGAGCTACTGGAATTAAACCGGCTAAACCGATAGCAGCACACGCTGCGGCACCAAATAGTTCTCTAACAAAGAGAATCAAAACGGCAAGTGCAAAAGCTGTTAGGACATTCAGTGCCAACATCTGACCCAGTTGAATATCTGTTACGAAGATATAGAACTGATCACCGAAGGTTTGATCAAGGCTAAGTGGTGAACCGGTGATCGCAAGATAGGTAGTAACTAGATAAGCAGTTCCGGCAAGAGCCCAAACACCTGCACTCATAGCCGCTGACAACAAAGTTGCAGTGAAAGCTTTAGTGCCAGGAACTAATGCGAATGCTGCAAAAACTAATGAGCCGATTGTTACTGCTTCTGCAACATCGTTTATCCCACGAAGAGATGGTGCACTCCAACGAAGTAGATCACCAACGTCACCTAGTTCACTTGGTGTAGCAGCTCCACCAACAAACATGCCCACTAGGAGACCCAGGGCTAAACCGAGCATCAGCAAGATGAAATAAAGCGCAAGCTTTGTCGATTTAGAAGTGAGCACTCATCAAGCCTAAGTTAAAGCAAAACGACGCACCGAAGTGCGTCGTCTGCTTGTGTAACTAGAAACTACTTAACCGCAGCCTTTAGCTTGCTACCTGCAGATACCTTTACGGTGTTTGAAGCAGCGATCTGGATTGTTGCACCAGTCTGAGGGTTACGACCTGCACGAGCTGCGCGGTGACCCTTCTCAACTGACAACCAACCTGGGATGGTTACTTTGTCGCCCTTGGCAACAGTTGCTGCGATGGTCTCGAAGAATGCATCAACCACGCGGTTAACTGCAGCCTGTGACTCACCAGTGTGGCTTGCGATTGCGGCGACTAGGTCGCTCTTGTTTAGTGCTGACATTTGGTCCTCCTGGACATTCAAAGTGCTTGACGGGATGTCGTGTTTCACCCTATACGCCTAAACCCCGCGTGTTTATTAGGGTTTCGGCGTGTTGAGGATAACTCTTGGATTGTTTTTGCTGTGAAATCAAGGAATTTTGGGCTTAAAAGCAAAAACCGCTGCCTTTCGGCAACGGCTTTTGAGAAAAACTTGGACTACCAAGAAGACTTGGTGATACCTGGTAGCTCACCCTTGTGAGCCATGTCGCGGAAGCGAACACGTGAAACACCGAACTTGGTTAGGACACCACGTGGGCGGCCATCGATAGCGTCACGGCTGCGAACGCGTGTTGGAGATGCGTTGCGAGGAAGCTTCTGAAGACCTAGACGAGCCTCTTCACGCTGCTCGTCGGTTGAGTTTGGGTCAACCAAAGCCTTCTTCAGCGCTGCGCGCTTGTCTGCGTAACGTGCAACTACCAGCTTGCGCTGTTCGTTACGTGCAATCTTGCTCTTCTTAGCCATTTCTAGCGCTCCTCGCGGAATTCAACGTGCTTACGCACTACTGGGTCATACTTCTTTAGAACGATACGGTCTGGATCGTTACGACGGTTCTTACGGGTTACGTAGGTGTAACCGGTACCCGCAGTTGACTTCATCTTGATGATCGGACGGATGTCTTTGTCTTTAGCCATGATCTATTCCTTAGAACTTCTCGCCACGAGCTTTTAGCTCTGCAACAACAGACTCGATGCCACGCGCATCAATAACCTTGATGCCACGGGCAGAAAGGGTAAGAGTTACGTTGCGCTTTAGTGAAGGCACAAAGTATGTGCGCTTCTGAATGTTTGGGTTGAAACGACGCTTAGTTTTGTTCTGAGCGTGCGAAACAGCGTGTCCAAACTGCGGACCGGTCTGTGTGACCTGGCAGTAAGCAGACATCGTCTTCCTCCGTGCTAAAAATTGGTGGCAGGCAAAAAGAATATTCTTTACCTGATTTGTGGCTGACCCGAAGATTTCGGGCAACTACCCAAGTTTAGGGGTGTTTGGGTAGTGTGTGCAAGTCCTAATCTGACTTTAATTACTGCTGCACTTACCGCAGACCCCGAATATTTCAATGGTGTGAGAAACATCGGTGAACCCATGCTCTGAGGCTATTTTGCTAGCCCAAGCCTCAGCTTCATCAGCCTCGATTTCAACCGCTATCCCGCAGATATTGCAGATCAGGTGGTGATGGTGGTCTTTGGAGCAGTCTCGGAACAGGCTTTCACCGGTTGTGTTGACCAAAGAGTCTGCTAAACCGTCCTTAACTAGGGCATTTAGGGTCCTGTAGACAGTAGCCAGACCGATAACAGTGCCGCCATCAGTGATCTGTTTATGCAACTGTTGGGCTGAAACAAAGCCTTTGGAAGTAGCTAGTGCCTGTAAAACTGCCTCTTTTTGCCAGGTTTTTCTTCTAGAAGGAGACTTGGCTGCACTAGTCATGCTTGATGTTGTGCTCTTCGTCGATTTCTTTGTGGATCTCGCGTCTCAGCCTAGGCAGGATCATCTTCTTCCAGACAGTTCCATAGAGCAGCCAGATAAGAACAACGTCCTGGATTAGGGTCCAGCCAAGCTCAGCGATGATGTGGCTTGGATCGGAGAAGATAGCCCAAGCTTCAGGCCAGAGACCTTCTTCAGTGTGTCCAGTAGCAGTTACGAAGTGGATTAGATTCATTTTGGCCTCCAAGGCTTATTACTTGGAGTCTAGCCTTATTGATAATGAATATCAATAAGAATTAATCAAGCAGAAGAGCTGGCTCTTCAATTACAGATGCAACGTCCTGCACGAAACGAGATGCAACGTCACCATCAACCACTCGGTGATCGAAGGTTGCGCCAATGGTTGTTACCTGACGAACAAGAATCTCGTTATCAACTACCCAAGGCTTAGGTCTAATTGAACCTAGGGCAACAATTCCAACTTCACCAGGGTTCAAGATCGGTGTACCGGTGTCAACACCGAAAACACCGATGTTAGTGATGGTGATAGTTCCATTAGCCATATCCTGTGGTGTTGTCTTACCTTCACGAGCAGTTGCGGCTAACTTCTCAAGTGCCATTGCAAGTTCCAGCATTGAGAGCTTGTCTGCATCTTTAATGTTTGGAACGATAAGCCCTCTCGGTGTTGCAGCGGCAACTCCGAAGTTCACGTAGTTGTGAACGATAATCTCGGTGTCGGTCCAAGTTGAGTTAACAGTTGGGTTTCTTCTAACTGCCCATATCATCGCCTTAGCCATAATCAAAAGCGGTGTTACTTTAACTCCAGCAAAGTCCGCACTTGCTTTCAGTCTCTTGACGTATTCCATTGTTCTGGTTGCATCAACGTCAACGAAAATGCTTACGTGCGGAGCAGTGAAAGCAGATTGCACCATTGCAGATGCAATTGCTTTTCTAACACCCTTAACTGGAATACGTTCTTCACGTTCACTCTTTGGTTCTGGAGTTGTTTGATTCTTGAAGACACTTGCAACCTGAGCTGCGGCCATCACATCTTCTCTTGTTACTTCGCCAGCTAAACCAGTTGGTTTAACTTTTGTGATGTCAACGTTCAAGTCTTTAGCAAGTTTGCGAATTGGTGGCTTAGCTAATACTGATTCAGATGTTGGAACAACAGCAATCAAATCAGTTGCAGGTGCTGTCACAACTGGAATGCTTGCAGTTGGTGTTCCAGCTGCTCTTCTTCTACGACTTGGTGCAGCTGATGAAACTCCGTAACCAACAAGAGTTGGTTGTGGTTTCTCTTCGCTTGCTGCAACATCAGCAACTGTTGCAATTGCTTCTGTCACTGCTTGATGAAGTGAAGGTGCGTGACCTGCATTAACTGCAGCTGTAGTTCCAGAAACTGTTACAGCGATAATCGGTGAACCGACGTTAACTGTGTCACCTTCGTTTGCAAGGAGTTGTGTAACGGTTCCGGCAAATGGACATGGTAGCTCAACTAGAGACTTAGCGGTTTCAATTTCAACGATGATCTGATTAACAGCAACAGTGTCACCGACTTTAACTTTCCAGGTAACAATCTCAGCTTCGGTTAGACCCTCACCGACGTCAGGCAAATCAAAGTATGCAAGTTGTGACATATTCATTCCGCCTTAGTAAGCCAACACTCGATCGACCGCTTCCATGATGCGGTCTGCGTCCGGTAGATAAAGTTCTTCAAGTTTTGCTGCTGGATAAGGAACATCAAAACCACCAACACGAAGCACAGGTGCTTCTAGGAAGTAGAAGCAGAGTTCTGCAATCTTTGCTGCGATCTCAGATGAAACGCTGACAAAAGTTCCTGCCTCATGAGCAACAATCAATCTTCCGGTTCGCCTAACCGATTCAGCAATGTGGTTGAAATCAATTGGCGAGATAGAACGAATGTCGATTACCTCTAAGTTGATCCCTTCAGCGGCTGCAACCTCTGCTGCCTGAAGGGCAGTAACTACCATCGGGCCATAGGTAACCAGGGTGACATCATTGCCGCTACGAAGAGTCGTTGCTGAGTGCAGAGGCTGTGGTGCCACATCTAGGTTGACTTGGCCTTTTTGCCAGTAACGGCGCTTAGGTTCAAAGAACAGAACAGGGTCTCTAGATTCAATAGCTTGCTGGATCATCCAGTAAGCATCGTTTGGATTGCTAGGGCTAACCACCCGAAGACCTGCAGTGTGCGCAAAGTATGCTTCTGGGCTTTCGCTGTGATGCTCAACAGCTCCAATGCCACCACCGTAAGGAACTCGAATAACAACAGGCATCTCTAGGAAGCCTTCACTTCGGTTAGTTAGCTTTGCAAGCTGAGAAACAATCTGATCAAAAGCAGGATAGATAAAACCATCAAACTGAATTTCACAAACAGGTCTAAAGCCACGCATTGCTAATCCAATAGCAGTACCAACAATTCCTGATTCAGCGATAGGTGAATTAAAGATTCTCTTCTCACCAAACTCATCTAGCAAACCTTCAGTGACACGGAACACTCCACCGAGGCGTGCAACGTCTTCACCGAATACTAAAACTTTTTCATCTACACGCATTGACTTAGCAAGACCTGCATTGATTGCCTTTGCAATTGATAGTTCAACAGAATTACTCATTAGCGAGTTCCTCCGTAACTAACATCTCCATCACCGGCAGGTGGTGGTGTGTGACCCTCAAGTGCAGCTTCGTAGTTTTGCAACCAAGCACGTTGTTCTGTAATGAGTGGGTGAGGCTCAGAGTAAACATGATCAAACATGCTCTCAAGTGGTGGCTCAGCTAAAGCAAATGTTGCTTCACGAATCTCATTAGCGAGAGCATCGCCGGCAACAGCAACTTCATCAAAGAAGTCCTGTCCAATACCTTGCTTGCGCAAGAACTTTTCAAAACGAATAATCGGATCTCTTGCTTGCCAGTATGCAACTTCATCTGCGTCGCGATACTTAGAAGGATCATCGCTTGTGGTGTGTGCACCAATGCGATATGTCAGAGCTTCAATCAGTGATGGGCCTAGTCCACTTCGTGCATCATCCATGTGCTTCTTGGTAACTGCGTAACACGCTAGAACATCGTTACCATCAACTCGAATACCTGGAACACCGAAACCTTCTCCGCGCTTATAAAGTGGAACTGTTGTTTGTGTTCCAACCGGAGATGAGATAGCCCACTGGTTGTTCTGACAGAAAAATACCTGAGGTGTTTTGTTTGTTGATGCAAACAAGAAAGCTTCGCTTATGTCTCCTTCAGCAGTTGCACCATCACCGAAGTATGCAATTACGGCTAGATCGTTTTCGGGATCTCCAGAGCCAACTCTTCCTTCGAAGTTCAAACCCATTGCGTAACCAGTTGCATGAAGTGCTTGGGTTCCCAAAACAATTGCGTATAAGTGGAATCTAGTTTCGTGTGGATTCCATCCACCGTGGTTCACACCTCTATACATCTTCACAATGGACATCAGGTCAACACCGTGAGTGATAGCAACACCGTGCTCACGGTAGGAAGGGAAGATGTGATCGTTAGGTCCAACGCCGTAACCTGAACCAATTTGTGCAGCTTCTTGACCGATAGCTGGAACCCATAGGCCCATCTGACCCTGGCGCTGAAGCGCGGTTGCCTCGTTATCGAAACGACGGATACGAGCCATGTCTCGGTAGAACTTTAGGAAGTCAGCTTCGCGCAAATCTCTAATAAGTTCACCGTAGGCAGCGTGCTCTTTAGGAACGCTGAAATCGCCATCTACGGATAACAGCTGCACCATTGGAATTTCTGGATTTTGGGCAGTCACAAGTACCAATTTACTTGACCCGTGGCACAATCGAACCATGAAGCGATTTCTAGTTAGCACTGTTCTAAATGCTTTGGGTCTCTGGTTGGTCTCAGCAATCATTCCTGGAGTTCATCTTCGCCCTTACGGAGGAACAGATTTACTCAACGTAGTCCTAACCCTTCTGGCAATCGGAGCGATTTTCGGTTTGATTAATGCGGTTATCGCCCCAGTGATCAAAATCATTGCTATTCCCCTATACATCATCACCTTTGGCCTGATTTCCTTCGTAATCAATGGGGCACTACTGCTTCTAGTTGCCTGGATTAGCCAACAATTCAGTCCAGACACCTTCTCAATTGATGGTTTTACCTCGGAGGGACTAGCTATCACGTCCCTCGGTTGGGCTATTTTGGCTGCTTTGGTTATGAGTCTCTGCTCCTTTATTGGTCGCGGCTTATTCAAGGCCATGAGAATCCTCTAAACCGCCCCAACCTTATAAACGCTGACCGTACCCTCAACTCCCCTTAGTTGATCCAGCACTTCTTGGCTAGGCATTGCTAAGACACCGTCCTTTAGCCCAACATAGTGAACTTCGGTATCAGGTTTGATCTGAAGAGTTTCTTGTAATTCGGTCAATTGGGCTGGCCTAGCCCCAGAATCAAAGACTCCCCAGCCCTCAGACTTCGGTAAATAGAACCAATGAGAGTTATTGCCTGAAACTGAGGGGTATTCCTCGTGCCTAATCAGAGGCAATCCAGACCAAGTGGTTTCAGTAAAGCGGTTCTTCACTATGTCTACGCTCTCTGGAGCGAGCATCTGAACTGGGGGAACATGCTGGCTAATTCCAAAAGGCAGATCCTTCAGTGGGCCAAGTTCTATTGCCCAAGTAGTCAGTTCCTGAAAAAGCTTTGGGACGTCAATGGTCTCAAGGATGGTTATCAGCATGGCTTCGCTCTCCAAATAACTGTGAGCGGTGGTGATTAATCCCTGCTGAAGGTGCCAAAGCTTGGCCATGATGAAAGGCAACTCGATTGTGAACAATGCTGCAGCCCAAGGTGCAGTAGTGAATTTTGCAGGCGTTAGCTCGGTTAGCAAGCTGACTGCCACCGCCCACATGTCTCTTGCACTTCGAACCAGTTCTTCGTGGGTTGCCACAAAGTTCACTGGAACTGGAGTTATAGGAACTGGCTTGACGAAAGATGTGCTCATGGTATCAATCCCAAAAGCTGCATCTGCCACATCAATGACTTGAGTTGGTGTGAAAGTTTTTGCATTTCTTGTCTGCAGGTATCTGCAGCGGGTCCTCGCCAAAGTGCTGGGCTTGGTTGGGCGTGTTGAAGTAGAGCAACGGTAATCGCTAAATGGTTATTGAAAATGTTCATGGTAAAAGATTTACTCATGTCTGTGACTCAGAGTGCAGTTGTGTTCGATTCTGTGCATAAAGCAGGGCAATATAGACATGTGAGTAATCTTGGAAATCAACCCCTTAGCCCCCTTGATGGTCGTTACCAACCCGCAGTAGCTGGTTTAGGTGAACACCTAAGCGAAGCTGGTCTGAACCGCGCAAGATTATTTGTTGAGATCGAATGGATTATCTTCCTAGCAAGAAAAAACATTCTCAGCCCAAACACCGAGATCGATAGCGTGCTAGCGAAACAACTCCGTGAGCTTGTTCAAAACTTCAACCTTGACGATGTTGCTGAACTTGCAGCAACTGAAGCTAAAACCAGACACGACGTTAAGGCCATTGAATATTTCATTCGTGAGAGAATCACACAACTAGGTAGACCTGATCTTCTAGAACTGACCCACTTCGCTTGCACAAGCGAAGACATCAACAACCTTTCTTACGCAATTACTATACGTGATGCTGTAAAAACCATCTGGCTACCTAAAGCTCAAACTTTGGTTGAAAAAGTTAGATCTCTTGCCGTTGAGTTCCAGGATGCAGCAATGCTTGCTCGCACTCACGGACAACCGGCAACCCCAACCACCATGGGTAAAGAACTTGCTGTCTTCGTTCACCGTCTCGAAAGACAAATCAAGAGAGTCGAATCAAGTGAGTATCTTGGTAAGTTCTCTGGTGCTACTGGTACTTGGTCAGCTCACCTTTCAGCAGCTCCAGATGTTGATTGGTTCTCAGAGTCGAAGGCATTTGTTGAGAGCTTAGGTTTAACTTTTAACCCATTGACCACTCAGATTGAATCACACGACTGGCAGGCAGAACTTTATTCTGCAATTACTTTGTTCAACAGAATCTTGCACAACCTCTGCACAGACATATGGACATACATCTCAATGAATTACTTCAAGCAGATTCCTGTTGCTGGCGCGACTGGTTCATCAACCATGCCGCACAAGATCAACCCAATTCGTTTTGAAAACGCAGAATCAAACCTTGAGCTCTCAAATGCAATTCTTGATTCGCTAGGTTCAACTCTTGTTACTTCAAGACTGCAAAGAGATCTAACAGACTCAAGTTCACAGAGAAACATTGGTCTTGGTTTAGGGCACTCAGTCTTAGCACTTGATAACGTAACACGTGGTCTAGGTGAACTAGAACTCAACTCTCCAGTTCTGGAAGCAGATCTAGCGGAGAACTGGGAAGTTCTTGCCGAAGCAATTCAAACAGTGATTCGTGCAGAAGTTGCAGCAGGAAGAAGCTCTATTTCTGACCCTTACCAACTTCTAAAAGAACTCACTCGCGGTAAGCGAATCGGTAGTGAAGACCTGATTGAGTTTGTGAATGCACTTGAGATTAGTGACGAGGCTAAGCAGAGACTTATCGTCCTAAAGCCAAACACATACACAGGTCTAGCTTCAGAGCTAGTCAAACTAATCACTAAAGATTAGAACTACTTCAGCCTTGGTGAGCCAGGCTTAACATCTTCATCTGGCTTAGCAGCCCAATTCAATATCACAAACCCAAGGGCCACTGACACAAATGTCCCGATGGCAAAAGCAAAGATTGTGTTCACCTCATCAACCGCTCCCCAAAGAATCAGAGCAACAAAGACTGAACTAAAGAATGAAATTACAAGAATCGAACGTAGTGATGTCGCAGACTTCTTACTTGCCATTTTGTTCCCTTACCTTAGGTGTCGCTAACCAAACTCCGCGCTGAACAGCAATGATAGCCAGATAAGCGCTGAAGAATCCAACGGCGTTCAATCCATTCAATGGTGCAAACCAGAAGATCAAACAGAACAGGGCACCGATTCCTGCGCTGATTCTCAACTCCATTTTGTCAACGGACTCTGAGACCCTGGATGCAAAGAATTCGGTTGCCGCCATCATTCCAGAGAAAGTTGCAAGCAATCCTGTAAAGACAGCTAGATAGGCTTCTTCAGTTGTTGGAGTGAAGATTATTGTGAGTAATACAACTAGTGCTGCAATTGCACTGGGGTAGACAATGGAAAACTTCTTGTCTCCGCTCTTATCTATTTGGAATAAAACTAAACCACCAAAGGCAAGACCTGTCGCAACAAATTGCAAAACTTGTGTGCCAGTGGTGACTGTGTGGTCTTGATTGAAGATTAGAAATGCT
This sequence comes from Actinomycetota bacterium, assembly GCA_041165845.1. Classification (GTDB taxonomy): domain Bacteria; phylum Actinomycetota; class Actinomycetes; order Actinomycetales; family Microbacteriaceae; genus Rhodoluna. The sequence goes on from JBEAMR010000059.1 coordinate 17,869, forward strand.
GCCGCGACCGCGAACACGATCGCTCGCAGGAAATTCGCTAGCTTCATCTACTACTCCTTCGGATTTACAAAGCGTGAGTACTGTCCTTGGAACAATACTGTTGAAGAACCAGTAGGTCCGTTTCTCTGCTTCGCCAGAATCAATTCTGCCTCACCTGGTCTAGGTGTTTCAGAACTTAGGTCGCGGTGAATCAAAATAACAACGTCAGCATCTTGCTCAAGAGATCCAGATTCACGAAGCTGAGACAGTTCAGGCTTTTTGTTAGTGCCGTCTTCTGACTTACGGTTCAATTGTGAAAGTGCAACAACGGGAACCTTCAATTCCTTAGCAAGTAGCTTTAGAGATCTCGAGAACTCAGAAACTTCTTGCTGACGGTTTTCAACCTTCTTACCTGAAGTCATCAACTGGATGTAGTCGATAACAACCAACTTCAAATCAAACTCTTTGAGCATTCGACGACACTTCGCCCTGATCTCAACGATGTTTAGATTAGGGCTGTCATCAATTACGAGTGGTGCAGCACCGATGTTGCTGCGTCGCTCAGCCATGATCGCCCACTCGTTGTCAGTGATTCCACCTTTACGCATGCTCTGCAAAAGAATTCCTGTTTCAGCAGAAAGCAAACGCATTGCGATTTCGGTGGTGCTCATTTCCAGAGAGAAGACTGCTGTTGCAAGTTTCTTATTAATTGCTGCTTCTCTTGCAATGTCTAGAGCAAGAGTCGACTTACCTAAACCTGGACGCGCAGCAATAATTACCAGCTGACCCGGGTGTAATCCGTTTGTATCTTTGTCTAGTTGAGTGAAACCGGTTGGAACTCCAGATAAACCATCATTCTTCTGAACTAATTCAATTTCGTCAGCAGCATCCTGAAGTGCTTTACTCAGTCGAGTCCAGTCAGCACCGGTTGATTCATCTGCAACCGTGTAGATTTCGTTTTGTGCTACGTTGACTAGTTCTTCAACCTCACCTTCAGCGTCATATCCGCGCTGCGCAATTCTTGTTCCAACTTCAATAAGTCTTCGCAATACCGCTTTATCTCTAACAATGTCTGCATAGAACTTCGCACTCGCTGCAGTTGGAACAATCGAAGTTAGTTCGTGAAGGTATTCAGCTCCACCGATAGTTGCGAGCTTGCCCATCTTTGAAAGTTCAGCGTTGACAGTAATTACGTCTGTCGGTTCACCATGGTTCGCAAGGGCAGCAATAGCACTGTAAATAAGTTCGTGTTTAGGAGCGTAGAAGTCTCTAGGCTTTAGCTTTCCTTCAGCAAGAATCGAGTGCACAACATCTGCAGACAACAGCATTCCACCCAAGGTGCTTTGTTCAGCATTGAGGTCGTGAGGAAGTAGGCGATCTTCAGATCTGAAGGCCTTAGCTACTGGTGCAATGGACATCTTTTTCTTTCTTTTGAAGCAAAATTCTTTTAGAACTTATGTGTAGCATCCACCATAGACATTGTCGATGCAATAAGGGCTGTGATTTATCCTGTGGATAAGTTGGGGAACACGCCGAAACAATTGTGGACAAATTGTGGAGAACTGGTGGAGAAACTGTGGATAACTTAACAAATTCCGCGTCTTTATTGGGCTGTAGGACTTTTTATGAAACCTTAACGAAAGGTTAAACCTGTGCATTAAGGTTTTGAAAGGTGCAAGAAAAACCCAGGAATTTCATGACTTCTCCACAGAGTTATCCACAGATTCAGCGTGTCGAGCTTGGTTAAAACAGTAGTGGCAGGCTTTCGAGCCTGCCACTTCCGTTTAGAACGAATTACTTCTTAGCTACAACCTGTAGTTTTAGGGTTGCAGTTAGGTCTGAGTGCAGCTTCACAGTTGCCTCGTAGGTGCCTGTAGTGCGGATTGGAGAGAAAAAAGCGACCTTGCGCTTGTCGATCTCGCCTAGTCCAGCTGCTGCAACTGCTGCTGCAACGTCACCGTTCTTGACTGCACCGAACAAACGGCCACCAACTCCAGCCTTTACAACAACCTTGATTGGGTTAGCCTGAAGGCTGTCCTTGAAGGCCTGAGCTTCTTCAACGGTTGCTAGAGCACGTGCGTCGCGGGCTGCCTTGATTGATGCAACCTGCTTCTCACCTCCCTTGGTCCAGATGACTGCAAAGCCTCTGGGTAGAAGGTAGTTACGTGCGTAACCGTTCTTTACTTCAACAACGTCGCCGGCTGAGCCTAGGCCTGATACCTCGTTGGTCAAAATTACTTTAGACATTAGTCATCCCTACTTATCTGCCGGCGCCAGCGTAAGGCATAAGTGCAACCTCACGAGCGTTCTTTACTGCACGGGCAATTAGACGTTGTTCCTGAACCGAAACTCCGGTGATGCGGCGAGAACGGATCTTGCCGCGGTCAGACACGAACTTACGAAGAGTTGCGATGTCCTTGTAATCAATTACGCCGACCTTGATTGGCTTGACTGGTGCAAGCTTTAGGTTCTTTGCGTTGCGACTGCCCTTCTTGACGCGGTCGCTGTTTACTTTTGCTGCCATTTGTATCTCCTATGAATTCTTAGAAAGGTGTTGAGTCGCCAGCGGCAAAGCCACCATCAACTCCTGGGTTGGCCCAAGCATCGGTTGCTGGTGGGGTGACCTGTGCGGCTGGAGCGTTACCCCAGGCGTTTGAGTCAACTGCACCGGCTTCACGAGCCTTGCGGGTTACAGTTGCGGTTGCGTATCGAAGAGAAGGACCGATTTCCTCGATCTCCATTTCGATAGAAGCACGAGCTTCTCCGGTGTTTGCCTGATAGGCAGAGGCAGGCTTCAGGCGACCTGTGACGATAACTCTGGTTCCCTTTGTAAGTGAACGAGCTACGTTATCGGCAACGTCGCGCCAAGCTGTACATCTCACCCAAACAGTTTCGCCGTCTTCCCAAGTGTTGGTGTTGCGGTTGTAGGTACGTGGGGTTGAGGCCACGTTTAGACCAACAAAAGCAATACCGCTATTGGTGTTACGCAATTCTGGATCGTTGGCTAGGTTGCCAACGACGGTGATAGTAAGTTCTCCAGCCATGAGTGTTACTCAGCTGACTTAGCGGCAGGCTTCTTAGCTCTAGCTGGCTTCTCGTCAGCAGCCTTTTCAGCAGCGCTAACCTCAGGAACCACTACAGCATTGATCTTGAATACTGCATCTTCAGCGCGTAGCACCTTGGTGCGCACAACTGCTTCAGAGAGCTTCAACTGACGGTCCAACTCAAGAACTTCAGCAGGCTGACAGGTCAGGTATAGGACGGCGTAGATGCCTTCGGTTTTCTTGTTGATTTCGTAAGCGAAACGGCGACGGCCCCAAATGTCAACGCTGTCAACGGTGCCTCCACCGTTACGAACTACGTTGAGGAATTTGTCTAAGCTGGCACCAACGGTACGCTCATCGATGTCTGAGTCAAGAATGACCATGACTTCGTATTTATGCATGACTAACCCACCTCCTTTGGACTAGAACGGCCACGGCGTTTCCGTGGCAGGAGGGTAAATGCAGTTGTTACCCAACAAAGAGCACAGGGTCTCTTCAGGGCAACTTCACTACTCTACCTTGATTGCCACCAGGCAAGCAAGCGAGATTTAGCAATATCTTCACCCAACGGGCCTTCATCTAAACGAAGTTCCATGAGGAACCGATATGCAGCTCCAACATCAGGTCCTGGAGTGATATTTAGTAGGTCCATGATCTGTTCGCCAGAGAGATCAGGCCTAATTGCATTTAGTTCTTCCTCTTCTTGCAATTTGGCAATACGCTCTTCTAGATCGTCATAAGCGTGAGATAGTCGATCAGCTTTCTTTTGATTTCGAGTTGTCACATCGGCTCTAGTTAGTGCGTGCAATCTCAATAATTGATCATCGGCATCTCTGACGTATCTCCTAATTGCTGAATCAGACCAAGGTTGATCGCTGTAACCGAAGAATCTAAGGTGTAATTCGATGAGCCTAGATACCGACTTTATGGTCTCATTATCGAATTTCAGCTCTCTTAGGCGCTTGGTAGCAAGCTTTGCCCCAACAACATCGTGGTGGTAGAAGGTAACTCCTCCACCGGATTCAAGCTTTCTGGTCGAAGGCTTACCAATGTCGTGAAACAGTGCTGCTAAACGAAGAACTAGGTCGTTGTGAAGTTCATAGTCCTTCTCATAGTCAATCGCCTGCTCAACCACAGTCAAAGTGTGCTGATAAACATCCTTGTGATGGTGGTGCTCATCAATTTCAAGCTTTAGAGCAGGTAACTCTGGAACTACAAGTTCTGCTAATCCTGAATCAACTAGGGCTTCTAGGCCTTCTCTAGGGTTAGCACCAAGCAGTAACTTAGAAAGTTCCACCTGAATACGCTCTGCAGAGATGATTTGAATGCGATCAGCCATAGCTTTCATGGCACTAAAGGTCTCATCTTGAATGAGGAACCCCAGTTGAGAGGCGAATCTAGCCGCTCTCATCATTCTTAGCGGGTCATCGCTGAAGCTATCCTCAGGTTTGCCTGGAGTCCTGATGATGCCATCGACTAGATCTTGTAATCCGTTGAATGGGTCAACAAAGACACCTTCTGGAAGCCTCAAAGCCATGGCATTAACGGTGAAATCTCTTCTAAATAGGTCATCGTTGAGGTCTTTACCGAAGGCAACGTGAGGTTTTCTCGAGTCAGCGTCATACTGATCTGCTCGATAAGTTGTGATTTCAACAGTGGTATCGCCAATACGAGCTCCGATGGTGCCAAATTCTCTACCGATATCCCAGTGAGCATCAACATTCCCTTTTAGGACTGCGAGGATCTCATCAGGGGTTGCCGAGGTAGTGAAATCTAGGTCATTGGTTTCTCTACCCAGGAAAGCATCTCTAACTGGTCCACCAACTAGGGATAGTTCATAGCCAGCAGCTGTGAAGAGTGTGCCGAGTTTAACAAGTAACGGACTCTCGGTGGTCCGCTGGAGATTGGCTAGCGCCTCTTGAACTGTTGGCATTGATTTAAGTATGCCCGTGATATCCCTCATACACCGATGAATTACTTCACGGGGTTAGGCTTTAACCATGAACTCTCGAGCGAAACCTCGCGTCGAGGAGACTTCAGCCGGGGGATTCGTTCTAGCGGGTGATGGGTCTTCGCGCATAGCCGTCATCGGTCGCCGCAATCGTGGTGGTCGGATTGACTGGTGCATCCCTAAGGGTCACCTTGAAGGCACTGAGACTATTGAAGCTGCGGCACTTAGAGAAGTTTTAGAAGAAACCGGTTTAGAAGCAGAAATCATTGAGCCGCTGGGTTCAATCAAATATGAGTTCTCAACTCCAACGGCTGTGATCAGTAAAACTGTTCATCACTTCTTGATGAAGCAAACCGGTGGTGACCTAACAATTGAAAATGATCCAGATAGAGAAGCAGTTGATATCCGTTGGATCAATGTTGATCTGATTGCAGAAGAGCTAACTCACGAGAATGAACGCCGTCTAGCTCTGATTGTTCAAGAGTGGGTCGCTCGTCAATGAAACCTAAGTTGATCTTGCTTACTGCTCTGTGTTTGTCACTTTTGATTCTCACACCGCAAGCTAATGCTTCGCTCCCACCAGCACAGGTATACATTGTGCCTGGGTCAGATATCAACATGGTTTCTCGTGAATCTAAAGTTCCTATTTCTGTTCAGAACAATTACGACAGGCCTATCAAAGTTAGGGTGCACGCAAAGACAACTAACCCTGCACTAAATGTTCAAGAGTATGTTTCAGTAACCATTCCAGCCAACTCAAGAAAAGATGCACTCGTTCCAATCACTGCCATCTCGGCTGGTTCTTTCACTGTCAAAGTTTGGGTAACAACTTTCACTGATCTTCGTTTAGGTCAAACAACAGAAATAAAGTTGACCGCCAACCCAGACATTGAGTTATATCTACTCTTTGGTTTTGCTGGGCTAATCGCAATTCTCTTAGCTCTAGGAATCGTTCGTATGCGTAGAAGAGTGAGCGCATGAGTGTAGTTCGTTCTTCATTGATCATGGCAAGTGGAACCGTATTCTCTCGAGTACTGGGAATCGTTAGAGCAATCATGCTTGCCGCCACAATCGGTGTTACCACCAACGCCGCTGACGCATTTGGTGTCGCTAACCAGCTACCTAACAACGTCTACGCAATCATCGTCGGTGGAGTTCTAAACGCAGTTCTAGTTCCACAGATTGTTAGAGCACGACTGCATGCTGATGGTGGTAAGGCATACATTGATCGCTTGCTAACCCTTGCCATCACAGTGTTCGGAGCTATCACCGTACTCACAACCCTGGCTGCTCCACTACTAGTTGCTCTATACACCGATGGTTGGTCCCAGTCCCAGATGGCTCTAGCTACTGCCTTTGCATACTGGTGTCTACCGCAGCTCTTCTTCTACGGTCTGTACACACTCTTGGGTGAAGTGCTAAATGCTAGAAGTAAGTTCGGTCCGTTTATGTGGGCGCCGGTACTTAACAACATCGTTGCTATCGCAGGTATGGGTGCTTTCATTTGGCAGTTCGGTGTTGACCCAACCGGCAGGCAATCAGTTGAAGATTGGACCCAAGCTCAGATCTCTCTGCTAGCTGGAACAGCAACGTTTGGTGTCGCGTCCCAAGCGCTGATTTTGTTTGTCTTCTGGAAGAAGATGGGTCTAACCTTTAACCTGAACTTCGGTTGGAAGGGTGTTGGTCTTGCTCCGGCAATGCGAACAGCTTCTTGGACTTTAGGAATGCTCCTTATCACACAAATAGGTGGTCTAGTCCAAACCTCTGTTGCATCTACAGCTGTTGGTGGACGTGAAATGATCAACGGTCAATATGTTGCTATCGCATCTGTTGCGGCAATGGGTATTGCCTGGTTGATATTTATGTTGCCTCATTCGGTTGCAACAGTTTCTATTGCAACTGCATACTTCACCAGAATGTCTACTCACGCAGTTGAGAAGAAATTTGATGAACTAAAGACAGACCTTGCCGATGGTCTAAGAACTATTGCGATGATCAGTGTGCTAGCTACCACAGGTTTGATAGTTCTGGCATATCCAATCTCTCGAGTTTTTGTTGGTGAGATACCGAGCGCAATTGCTTTGGGAAATGTTGTTATCGCAATGGTGGTTGGATTACTCCCATTTAGTTATGTATTTATGATTCAACGAGCTTTCTATTCACTTGAAGACACCAGAACTCCTTTCATCTTTACAGCTGTCCAGATGCTGTTCACGGTTACAGGTTCACTCATTGTTGCAATGTATGTTGAACCAGTGTGGTTGGTAGTTGGTCTGTCACTTGTAACAAGTGGTGGTATTTGCATTCAAGCTGTTCTCGCATTTATCTTGTTCAAGAGGAAGTTTGGATCTTTAGGACACTCGCATCTGAGCATGGCAACGCTGAAGTTTGTAATAGCCGCCGTTATTTCAGGGCTGCTTGGTTTTGCCATTCTTCAAGCTCTCGGTGGAGCGCACCCTGGCGCATTCCCAGTACTAAATGTTTTAGCGGCTGGGCTTACCTGTTTACTAATTGGTGGAGTAATGACAATCTCTTATCTGGTGATTCTAAAAGTCCTGAGATCAGAAGAAATTGACACACTTATAAAACCAATTCAGGCTCTACTCAAACGATAAATTGTAAAGATAAACTTGAGCTAGTCACCTCGACTAGCCCCCTACTTTTGGAGTCATATTTTGCGCGAAGTAATCATCATCGGCTCAGGTCCAGCTGGATACACCGCTGGCATATACACAGCACGCGCTGGTCTCAACCCACTACTAATCGCTTCATCTGTTGAAGCCGGTGGTGAGCTAATGAAGACCACCGAAGTCGAGAACTACCCTGGTTTCCCAACTGGCCTTCAAGGACCAGAACTAATGGATGCATTCAGAGCACAAGCTGAACGTTTCGGAACAGAAGTTCTGCTAGATGACGTTATTGAGGTTGATCTAACCGGAACCATCAAAATCGTGAAGACCGGTGGCGGTCAGACCTTCGAAGCTAAGACAGTCATTCTGGCAACAGGTGCTGCCTATCGTGAACTAGGTCTTCCAAAGGAAAAAGAACTTAGCGGTCACGGAGTTTCTTGGTGTGCTACCTGCGATGGTTTCTTCTTTAGAGAGAAGACCATCGCTGTTATCGGTGGCGGCGACTCTGCAATGGAAGAAGCTAACTTCCTAACTCGCTTTGCCTCAAAGGTGTACCTGATCCATAGAAGAGACACTTTCAAGGCATCAAAGATCATGCAGGAGAGAGCTCTAGCCAATCCAAAGATTGAAGTTGTTTGGAACACCGAAGTTGCTGAACTTGTAGGGGAAGGAAAGCTCTCTGGAATCATCACGAGAAACACTGTTGATGGTTCAACTAAGCAACTTGACCTAGATGGTCTATTCATCGCAGTTGGAAATGATCCTCGCGTTTGGTTAGTTGAGAACCAGGTAGAACTAACGGCTGAAAAATTCATCAAGGTTGAAGGAAGATCTTCAAAGACATCTCTGCCAGGTGTCTTCGCCTGCGGTGATGTTATTGACCCAACCTACCGCCAAGCAATTACAGCAGCAGGTTCTGGTTGTGTCGCAGCATTGGACGCTGAACACTATCTAGCCAACGTAAAATAGAGTTACTAAACAAGGAGCAACTATGTCAGCAAAGAGCGTAACCACAGCAACATTCCAGGCCGATGTCCTGTCTTCAGGCAAGCCAGTATTAGTAGATTTCTGGGCAGAGTGGTGTGGACCGTGCCGCATGGTCTCCCCTATCCTGGATGAGATTTCAGCGGAGCACGGCGAGAAGCTAGCCATCGTCAAGGTAAACGTCGACGAAGAACCAGCACTAGCTCAGCAGTATGGCATCACCTCAATCCCTGCACTTCAGGTGTTCCAGGGTGGAGAGGTAGTGAAGTCGATTGTTGGCGCGAAGCCAAAGCCACAGCTTTTGGCTGATTTGAGCGAGTTCATCAACTAAATTAGTTCTAAGCAAAACGGCTATGGGGCCAACGCCCTATAGCCGTTTTCTTTAACCTGAACCCTAAGGAACCGACATGACAAAAGATCTGTGGTCTGACAACTACGCTTCACGTGCCAATGGCTTATCAGCCTCTGAAGTACGAGCGTTGTTTGCAGTTGTTTCACGACCTGAAGTCGTTTCCCTTGCCGGTGGTATGCCGTTTGTTCCGGCACTTCCTAAAGAGCGAATGATTGAAAGCTTCAACACACTGATGGCTGATCGATCCAACCTTGCATTGCAGTATTCAGGTGGACAGGGTGACCCGATTCTTCGTGAACACATCAGAGAGATCATGGGGCTTGAAGGAATCAAGAGCAACGTTGATGACATCGTGATTACGACTGGTTCTCAACACGGTCTTGACCTTGTCTCTTCACTATTTCTAGATCCAGGTGACGTCGTTCTTGCTGAAGGTCCAAGCTATGTTGGTGCCCTTGGAGTATTTAGAGCAAGACAAGCTCACATCGAACACGTATACACAGACCTCGAAGGTATTTCACCTGAAGCATTGAACAGCACAATCGAAAGGGTTCAAGCAGCGGGTAAGAAAATTAAGTTCCTATACCTAGTTCCTAACTTTGCTAATCCAAGTGGTGTGACTCTAAGTGCAAACAGACGATCTAAAGTCCTTGAGATTTGCCGAAAGCATCACATCCTCGTCCTAGAAGACAACGT
>JBEAMR010000060.1:0-9633 GCA_041165845.1 Actinomycetota bacterium
GAATCGATCTTTGCTCCGAGTTTGATGTATCCAAAACCAACTGATGGTTCGGTTGGCTGAATACCTATGGTGACAATCTTTCCGGTAGCCGCAACTTCAACTGCTTCACGAACACAGTTTCCAAATTGTTCATCGTCTGTGATGACATGGTCGGCAGCAAAAGAGCCAATGATTACATCAGGTTCACGCTTCATAAGGACTGCAGCAGCTAGCGCGATGGCAGCAGTTGAGTCTTTAGGACTGGGTTCAAGAATGAGGTTTAGACGATCGAGTTCAGTACATTGCTCAGTCACTGCTTTGCGGTGAGCAACACCGGTGACAACCAAGATGCGTTCTGCTCCAGACAGTGGAGCAAGTCTGTCCCAGGTGTCCTGGAGAAGGGTCTGGCCAGAGCCAGTTAGATCGTGAAGAAACTTAGGAGCAGATGCTCTAGATAGTGGCCAAAGCCTGCTACCGATACCCCCGGCTGGAATTACTGAAAAGAAACGAGCCATCGGCTCTCTCTGGTTGCTCATAACTTAAAACCCTAACCCAGTTGCCCTGAAACGCCTGTTTCGTTAATCTGCACAAGTTATCATTAAGACCTGTTAGGCCCGAAAAATCGGAGCCAATCTAGGAGGAAAATAAGTGGCATCTCGACCAGCCGGAACCTTATATCGCGGCAAATTGGGCATGTGGAGCTGGGTTCTGCACCGTATTACCGGTGTCGGTATCTACTTCTTCTTACTTGTGCACATCTTGGACACCGCTTTGGTCCGTGTCAGTGCGGAGGCATACAACTCTGTCGTGGCTTCATATAAAACTGAAATCATTGGTTTGGCTGAAATCGGCCTGGTTGGAGCAATCCTCTTCCACGGATTCAACGGAATTCGCATCATTTTGATTGATTACTGGCGCAAAGGCGCTAAGTATCAAAACCAGATGTTCTGGGTTGTCCTAGTTATTTGGACAGTCTTGATGGCTGGCTTTATCCCCCGTCAAATCATGCACATCTTTGGAGAGTAGTCATGGCCATAATTATTGAACAACCAGATGCACCGCGCTCGAGAAAGAGCGCACAGTGGGAAAAGCGTGCTTGGATCTTCATGCGCGTTTCAGGTGTCCTACTTCTAGTACTTATCATCGGCCACCTTTCAGTGAACCTAGTCCTACCCGAGCGTGGAGTTAAAGCTATCGACTTCGCATTCGTGGCAGGTAAGTGGGCCGATCCGTTCTGGCAGGTTTATGACGGACTCATGCTTTGGCTAGCACTTATTCACGGAACCAACGGAATGAGAACTCTGGTCAACGACTACACCGAAAGAGAATGGCTTCGTAAAGCTTTGAACATCACTCTTTGGGTTACCGCAGGTCTACTAATCCTGCTGGGAACTTTGGTCATTACAACTTTCGATCCTTGTATTGACCCAGAAGTTCACACCTACCTACCTGATCTTGTTTGCAAGGGCTAAAGGAATAAATTGTCTGAAGTAAAAGTTCATCACTATCAGTATGACGTTGTAATTGTTGGTGCCGGTGGTGCTGGTATGCGTGCAGCTATCGAAGCAGGACCGCACGCTAAGACAGCAGTTATCTCAAAGCTCTTCCCAACTCGTTCACACACCGGTGCAGCACAAGGTGGTATGGCGGCAGCTCTAGCCAACGTTGAAGAAGACTCATGGGAATGGCACACCTTCGACACTGTTAAGGGTGGTGACTATCTTGTTGACCAAGATGCTGCAGAAATTCTTGCTAAAGAATCTGTTCAGGCTGTTATTGATTTAGAGAACATGGGTCTTCCATTCAACAGAACACCGGATGGCAAGATCGACCAGAGAAGATTCGGTGGGCACACCAGAGATCACGGTAAAGCTCCAGTTAGAAGATCTTGTTATGCAGCTGACCGCACCGGTCACATGATTCTGCAGACCCTGTATCAAAACTGCGTAAAGCTAGGTATCGAGTTCTATAACGAGTTCTATGTTCTTGATCTTGTAATGAACACTGTTGATGGCGTTGAAAGACCAGCAGCTGTTGTTGCTTATGAACTAGCAACCGGTGAACTTCACGTCTTCCAAGGTAAGTCAATTGTTTTTGCTACCGGTGGTTTCGGCAAGATCTTCAAGACCACTTCTAACGCGCACACTCTTACCGGTGATGGAGTTGGCATCATCTACCGCAAGGGTCTTCCTCTAGAAGACATGGAGTTCTACCAATTCCACCCAACCGGTCTAGCTGGTCTTGGCATCTTGCTTTCAGAAGCTGCTCGTGGTGAAGGTGGAATCCTTCGTAACGCATCGGGTGAAAGATTCATGGAGCGCTACGCCCCAACCATCAAGGACCTAGCTCCTAGAGACATGGTGGCAAGAGCTATGGCTAACGAAGTTCGTGAAGGTAGAGGAGCAGGCCCGAACAAGGACTACGTTCTACTAGACCTTACTCACCTTGAACCTGCTGTTATTGATGCAAAGCTTCCAGATATCACTGAGTTTGCTAGAACCTACCTAGGTGTTGAGCCATACACAGAGCCAGTTCCAGTATTCCCAACCGCTCACTATGCAATGGGTGGAATTCCAACCAACATCAAGGCTGAGGTTCTGAGAGATAACGACACTGTTGTTCCAGGTCTTTACGCAGCTGGTGAATGTGCTTGTGTTTCTGTGCACGGTGCTAACCGTCTAGGAACGAACTCACTGTTGGATATCAACGTCTTCGGTAAGCGTGCCGGTATCTACGCAGTCGAGTATGCCAAGGATGCAAAGTTTGTTGATGTTCCAGAAGATGCAGTCGCTGAAACTGTGAAGTTAATCGAGCACATGAGAAATGCAACTGGAACAGAGAAGATTGCTGTTATCCGTAAAGAGTTGCAAGACACAATGGATAAGAATGCTCAGGTTTACAGAACTGAAGAATCACTTAACGAAGCACTGGACAAGATCAAAGAACTTCGTAAGAGATATGAACACATTCAGGTTCAAGACCGCGGCATGAGATTCAACACCGATTTACTAGAAGCTATCGAACTTGGTTTCTTGCTTGACTTAGCTGAAGTTCTTGCTTTCACAGCACGTGAGAGAAGAGAGTCACGCGGTGGTCACTTCCGTGAAGACTTTGAAACTCGCGATGATGAGAAATTCATGGTTCACTCGATGGCATACAAAACAGAATCTGATATCAAGATTGACTGGAAGCCAGTTACTATTACCAACTACCCACCAATGGAGCGTAAGTACTAATGAGCACTGCAGTTGAATCAGTAAAGGAAATCGCAGAGGTTCCTTCTTTTCAGGTGACTCTGTTCGTTCGTCGCTTTGATCCAGAGAACGATGCTGAGCCTAAGTGGCAGGACTTCGATGTCACCGTTTACGGAACTGACCGTGTTCTTGATGCTCTTCACAAGATCAAGTGGGAACTTGATGGCACCCTTACTTTCAGAAGATCGTGTGCTCACGGTGTTTGTGGTTCAGATGCTATGCGTATCAACGGTAGAAACAGACTGGCTTGTAAGACTCTGATCAAGGATCTAGACATAACTCAGCCAATCTATGTTGAACCAATCAAGGGTCTAAAGGTTGAAAAAGACCTAGTAGTAGACATGAACCCGTTCTACCAGGCTTACCGAGATGTTAAGCCTTTCCTAATTGCTTCTGACTCCCCTACCAAGGAACGCATCCAGTCACCAGAAGACAGAGCTAGATTCGATGACACCACCAAGTGCATCCTCTGTGCTGCCTGCACAACTTCTTGCCCTGTGTTCTGGACTGACAACCAATACTTTGGTCCTGCAGCGATTGTGAATGCTCACCGTTTCATCTTTGACTCAAGAGATGAAGCAGCAGAGGTCAGGCTCGATATCTTGAACGATAAAGAAGGTGTTTGGCGTTGCCGCACCACCTTCAACTGCACCGAGGCTTGCCCTAGAGGTATTGAAGTTACTAAGGCTATTGCTGAAGTAAAGCAGGCTGTTCTTCGCGGTCGCTCCTAGCCTGAGAAATTACTAAAAACCTAGTAGTTTTTTGAGCTGTTCTCGCTTTCTAGTCATAGAGTTGAGGCATGTCAGAGCACAATTGCAACCCGAACGCCAGAGAAGCCAAAGAAACTCTAGGCGTATCTCGTCGCAGCTTCTTCGCAGGAATCGCATTGGCAGCCTCGACACTAGGTCTATCAACTATCGCTACATCCGCGCAAGCAGCAAGTAAAAAATATAAGGTTTGTGCAACGAAAGACATCAAGGTTGGTGGCGGCAGTATTTTTAAAATTGCTGCAGCCGGTGGCATCCAAGTTCTGATCACTCAACCAAAGGCTGGAGTCTTTAGAGCATTCAATCCCGCATGCACCCACGAAGGTTTTCGTATTGGAAGCATTAGTGGAACTAATGTGGTCTGCCCTGTTCACCGTGCGACTTTTGATATCAACACCGGCAATGCAACTCGTGGACCTGCCAGCCGTCCGCTGCAGAAATACACGGTAAGCGTAGAAAAGAAAACCATCTACGTGAAAGTTAACTCTTAAGAGCTCTAACCAAGCCAGGTAATAATGCGGGTGATAGCGACAAACTGGTCACCCCGAACTCTAAAAACATCTTTGCCGACTCTGGATCTCCAGCAGCTTCACCACATATGCCAACTGGTTTTGACATAGCTCTTGAACTTGTAATCACTCGCTCAATCAAAGCCAGCACCTCAGGCCTCCTAACATCACTGAGCGCAATGGCAGAGTTCACCCGATCAAGATTCAAGGTGTATTGAGTTAGGTCATTAGTTCCAATGCTGACAAAGTCAACCGTTTCCAAAATCTCAATTAATTCATCTTCCTGACAAACTTCAGGAACTTCAATCATTACTCCAACTGTTTCTAGACCATATCCCTTAGCCAAATCAACAAACTGTTTGGCCTGCTTACTGCTAGTAATCATCGGAGCCATCACCCATAACTCTGTTTCCGGGTATCTTCTGGAACTCTCCGCGAGGGCTCCCAATTGTGTTTCTAGAACTTCAAGGTTTGAGAGCAATGCTTGGAACCCGCGATTCGCATACTTACCGCTTTCAGTCAGAGTGAGAAAAGGAAGCGGTTTATCAGTATCAAGATCAAGCACTCGGACAATAACTCGCTTACCTGGAAATGCTGAGAGCAACCTTGAGTATTCAAGAGTTTGTTTCTCAAGCGTTGGTGCTTGCTTTTCCCCTAAGAAAAGAAGTTCAGTTCTAAATAACCCAACACCTTGAGCCCCAAAGGCTAAAGCTGATTCTGCTTCAGAAGAAGAACCTAAGTTGGCGTAAAGCTCAACCGGTAAGCCTAAAGTGCTGACCTGATCTGAATGAGAGCTCTTACTCAGTGCTTCCTGATACTGCCTAATCTCGGTTTCATCTGGGTTGACTAACACCTGCCCGCTACTGGAATCAACAATTAGCTCATCTTGCGATTGAATGAATTCAGAGCCCAAAACCGAAACAACGGTCGGAAGATTGGCGGCCCTCGCGAGTATCGCGGTGTGAGAAGTAGCGCTTCCAGAGCTAGTGATCAAACCAACAATTGCACTGCTCGCCAACCTACTCATTTCTAGTGGGCCAACCGAATCAGCAACTAAAACAAATGGTTCGTTCGGAAAATCGCCTACCTCTTCACCACTGAGAACCTGAATGACCCGATTACCAAGTTCCTCTATGTCTGATGCCCTAGCGGCGAAGTACTCACCCAATGACGAGAGCGCTTTTGCAGCTCCTGTAAAAGCGCCTGATACCGCTCGCTGTGAGTTCGCCCCATCAGCTAAACGTTCCTTTATTCCAGCAAGCAGTGAAGGGTCGCTTAAGGTTAGTTTCATGGCCTCAAGTATTGAAGCTGCTTCTGGATCCGATGTCTTTGCGCTGTCTTCTAAGTCTTTTTCAACCTGGGCGATAGCGGCACTAATTGCCATCAACCCTCTAGCGCTACCAGCCTTATCGCTATCCCAAGGCACATACTTAGCAGTGGTGTATTTATAAGCACGCCCGATGGCAATGCCCGCGCCAACACCGGCACCAACTAATACGCGTTCACTCACTAGACAAGTCTAAGTTCACCTTAAACTTGTCCCATGCCTAAAGCCTCAGTAAAAGTAGCAACCATCAACGTAAATGGTGTCAGAGCCGCATACCGCAAGGGCTTCGCTGAGTGGGTGGCAGCTGAGTCCCCGGACATCATCGCTCTTCAAGAAGTTAGAGCAGAAACCACAGATCTCGAGGAAATCTTTGCCGAGATGCCGGGTGGTCCTTGGCACATCCTGCACGACAACGCTTCCGCTAAAGGAAGAGCTGGTGTCGCACTTGTCTCAAAGTTCAAAGCTGTTTCATCGAGAACAGAGTTAGGCCCTAAGACTTTTGACAGTGCTGGAAGATGGCTTGAAGCAGATTTCAAAATTGGCTCTAAGACCCTCACCGTTATCAGCACCTACGTTCACTCGGGTGAAGTTGATACTCCTAAACAAGTTGAGAAATACAAGTTCTTAGATGCCATGACTAAACGAATGGCAGCCCTTAGAAAAGAAGATGGACTAACCGTTGTGGTTGGCGATTTAAATGTTGGTCACACCGAACTAGATATTAAGAACTGGAAAGGCAACCTCAAGAACGCTGGGTTCCTTCCAGAGGAACGCGCATACTTTGATACCTGGATGCACAAACAGGGCTGGGTAGATCTGGGTAGAGAAGCACATCCTGAAACTGCTGGACCTTACACTTGGTGGTCATTTAGAGGTCAGGCTTTTGATACCGATACCGGTTGGAGAATCGATTACCAGATTGCTACTCCAAAGCTTTCAAAGCTAGCAAGTAATTACAAGGTGCACAGAGCAGCTAGCTATGACACACGTTTCACAGACCATTCCCCTGTAGTTGTTGAGTACGCTATCTAACATGAGTGGCAAACCGAATCTCCTAAGTGGCATGCAGCCAAGTGCATCTTCACTTCACCTTGGCAACTACCTAGGTGCACTAGTCAACTGGGTAAACATGCAGCGAGACTTCAATGCCTTCTATGTAATTGTTGATCTTCACGCCATCACAGTTCCTCAAGACCCTAACGAACTTAGAACCAACACCAGAAGAACCGCTGCTCAGTACATCGCAGCAGGGATTGACCCTCAGGAATCAGCACTCTTTGTGCAAAGCCACGTTCCTGCTCACGCAGAACTAGCCTGGGTTCTTAACTGCATCACCGGTTTCGGTGAAGCAAGTCGCATGACTCAGTTCAAAGACAAGTCACAAAAAGCAGGAAGCGATTCTGCTTCAGTTGGACTATTCACCTACCCAATCCTGCAAGCAGCAGACATTCTTCTTTACCAACCAAAAGCAGTCCCAGTTGGTGAAGACCAGAGACAGCACCTAGAGCTAACTCGTGACCTAGCCGAAAGATTCAACTCAAGATTCGGTAAGGCCTTCACAATGCCAGAGGCTCACATCCTCAAAGAGACTGCAAAGATCTACGACCTGCAGAACCCAACTGCCAAGATGTCTAAATCAGCGGCAGACCCTAAGGGTCTTGTTAATCTGATGGACGATGACACAACTATTGCGAAGAAGATCAAGAGTGCTGTCACCGACACCGATGCTTCAATCAGGGTCGACTGGGAGAACAAGCCAGGAGTTTCTAACCTCCTCTCCATTCACTCTTCAGTAAGCGGCGAATCCCTAATCTCCTTGGAAGAGCGTTTCGCCGGAGCAGGCTACGGAGTTCTAAAGTCTGAGGTTGCCGATGTAGTAGTCAACGCCCTTGCCCCAATCAGGGACAGAGCTAACGAGCTTATGAGCGACACAACTGAACTTGACCGACTGCTCGCTTCGGGGGCAGAAAAGGCTCGAACCGTTGCTGAAGCGACCCTGGCTGATGTCTATGAAAGAGTCGGATTCATCAAATCCAAGTAGTGCAAAGTCTTCAGCATTTGGGGTCACTATTTACGCTTATCCAAATCGTTATCTAACGATGAGAGAACGATATCTGTATCTCAGTAAACCTTTACTAGATTGGTTCGGGGACGTAAAAGATGCCCCACAAATAACCGAGGAGATAAGTAATGAGCTTTAATTCAAAGCGCACTGTAGCAGCTGTAGCGGCTGTTGCACTTTCATCGCTATTCCTAGCGGGTTGTTCATCGTCGAACGACACTGCAGGAGGCGACTGTGACGCGTACTCAGAGTATCTGGGTCACGAGGGCACAGAAGTAGAAATCTACACAACCATCATCGATCCAGAAGCTGCTCTATTCCAAGAGTCACTTGTTGAGTTCGAAGAATGTACTGGAATCACAGTTAACTGGAACGGAACTCAGGAATTTGAAGCTCAGATTTCAGTTCGCGTTGAAGGTGGAACTGCTCCAGACCTTGCAATTTTCCCACAGCCAGGTCTACTAGCTAAGTTTGCTGACACTCTAGTTGCTGCACCAGATGCAGTTAGCGCTTCAGTGGACGAGAACTACTCACCAGACTGGAAGAACTACGGAACCGTTAATGGAACCTTCTTCGCTGCCCCTCTAGGTGCCAACGTGAAGTCATTCGTGTGGTACAACCCGAAGGTATTCGCAGACAATGGCTACACCATCCCAACCACTTGGGATGAACTACTAACCCTGTCTGACCAGATTGCTGCTGATGGCAAGATTCAGCCTTGGTGTGCAGGTTTCGGTTCTGGTGAAGCTACCGGTTGGGTCGGAACTGACTGGATGGAAGACATCATGCTTCGTACCGCTTCAGCTGAGACCTACGACGCTTGGACCACTCACGGAATTCCTTTCAACGACCCTGCTGTTGTCACCGCAATTGGTGAAGCTGGCAAGATCTTGAAGAACCCAGACTACGTAGGTGACGTTGCTTCTATCGCAACTACAACCTTCCAGGATGGTGGAGCAGGAATCGTTGACGGTACTTGTGCAATGCACCGCCAGGCATCATTCATTGGTGGTATCTTGGCTGCTGACCACGGCGCAGAAATTGTTGAGCCATCAGACACATCAAAGGAAAACGGAATCTCAGTGTTCTACTTCCCTGGTACATCTGCTGACAACAAGCCAGCTCTTGGTGGTGGAGAGTTCGTTGGAGCTTTCGCAGACCGTCCAGAAGTTGCTGCACTTCAGCACTACCTAACCACACCACTATGGAACAACAAGAAGGCTGCTCTTGGTGGCTGGTTCTCAGCAAACAAGGGACTGGACGAGGCTAACGTAGCTGACCCAGTAAACAAGGTTGCTGTCCAGATCCTAAAGAATGCAACTACCTTCCGTTTCGACGGCTCTGACGTAATGCCAGCTGCTGTTGGTGCAGGTACATTCTGGAAGGAAATGACTGCTTGGGTCGCTGAAGACAAGTCCGACATGGACGTGCTTGACGCTATCGAAGCTTCATGGCCAACTAACTAATTAGGATAGAAATACCCTAGAAATGGGGTGTGGCGGTCACTTTTGTGAAAGCCACACCCCATTTTCACTAAGTCAGGAACACATGTTTCACATCCCTTTTGCAGCAGGAAGAAAGACACCCTGGGAAGTCATCTACCCGAATCTTTTTCTCTTGATCGTTTCTTTGGTTGTCTTCGCAGCAATCATTTATCTAGTTTTTCTAATTGCTTCTAGAGCATCAGTCAGAGTTCAGGAATGGCTGAAGTATTTGGTGTTCCTGGTACCGGCAA
>JBEAMR010000061.1:0-12260 GCA_041165845.1 Actinomycetota bacterium
GTTGAAGATAAGAGCGATGACTTTGCATTGCTAGCAGTTCAAGGCCCTAAGGCAACTGAGTTACTACAGAAGCTAGTTGATTTTGATCTAGTTCCTCTTCCCTACTACTCAATAGCAACAGTAACCATTGATGGTGTTCCAGGCTATCTCTGCAGGACGGGATATACCGGTGAAGATGGCTTTGAGGTTCTAGTGCCGAGCACTTCAGCCGTTCAAATCTTTAGTGCACTACTAAGTACCGGCATCACTGCCTGTGGTTTAGCTGCTCGTGACACTCTTCGCCTTGAAGCTGGCATGCCGCTCTACGGCCACGAACTAAAGATTGATGTGAACCCATTTGAAGCTGGTCTTGGCAGAGTTGTGAAACTAGACCGTGAAGAAGCCTTCGTTGGTAAGAGCGCTCTAACCGCTCTCTCAACCAAAGAGCAAGAGAAGGTTTTGGTTGGGCTAACTGGTGAAGGTAAGCGAGCGGCTAGAGCCGAATACAAGATTTACTCAGATGAAACTGAGCTTGGCGAGATCACCTCAGGGGCCCTATCCCCAACTCTTGGTTACCCAGTTGCTATGGGGTATGTCAGCAAAGCAAATTCTGAGCTAGGGACAGAAGTCAGTGTTGATATCCGCGGAACTAGACTGCCGATGACTGTTGTGAAACTACCTTTTTATAAGAGAAAGTAAAGGAAGAAAGATGAGCAATCCAGAGAACCTCCAATACACCAAGGAACACGAGTGGGTATTAGTTGAAGGAGATGTTGCAACCATTGGTATCACTGCATATGCTGCAGAGAAGCTGGGCGACGTAGTCTTTGTTGATCTTCCAAAGGTAGGAACTTCCACCACATACATGAAGATCTGTGGTGAAATCGAATCCACTAAGTCTGTTGGTGAACTATACGCCCCACTAGATGGCGATGTAATTGAGACTAACGACGCAGTGGTTGCAAGCCCAGAAACCGTTAACTCTGATCCTTTTGGTGCCGGGTGGCTTATTAAGGTTAGATTCACTAAGCTTCCAGAACTTATGACAGCAGCTCAATACAACGAACTAACTGGCGAGGCATAAACCCTAAATGGTTCTAGCTCACGAAGATTTCAGATACCGCCACATTGGACCAAACAGCGCTGACCAGAAGGACATGCTAGAAAGTCTTGGCTACTCGTCGCTGGCTGACCTCCTAGATGCAGCATTGCCGGATGCAATCAAGTTCAAGGGTGATTCCACTCTCCCTGCTGCTATCAGTGAAGCCGACGCCATTGCAGAACTTAGAAAGATTGCATCCAAGAATAAAATCACAACCTCGCTAATTGGTCAGGGTTACTACAACACCAACACCCCATCAGTTATCAAGAGAAATGTTCTAGAGAACCCTTCTTGGTATACCGCATACACTCCTTACCAACCTGAAATCTCTCAGGGAAGGTTAGAAGCACTAATCAACTTCCAGACCATGGTTACCGACCTCACCGGCATGAAGACTGCTAACGCTTCAATGCTTGACGAGGGAACAGCAGCTGTTGAAGCAATGCTTATCGCAAGAAGAACCTCAGCTGTTGAAGCCAACGTCTTCTACGCATCGAGTGACATCTTCCCGCAGACCAAAGCACTGCTCGATCACAGAGCGGAACCTCTTGGCATTCAGGTTAAATACTTTGATCTAGCTGAAGCTTCAAACAACCCTGAACTCCTTGATGGTGACTTCTTTGGAGTCTTTGCTCAGTACCCTGGATCATCTGGTGCTATCTATGACCTAACCAAGATCTTTGCCTTTGCTCACGAGAAGAAGGCAGTTGCTATTGCTGCTGCCGACCTTCTAGCGCTCACCTTGTTCACTCCGCCGGGTGAGATGGGTGCAGATGTCGTTGTTGGTTCAACCCAACGATTTGGAGTCCCTATGGGCTTTGGTGGCCCGCACGCTGGATACCTAGCTGTTCGTGAAGATCTAGAGCGTTCAATGCCGGGTCGTCTGGTCGGTGTCTCAATAACTTCAGATGGTTCTCCTGCATATCGACTCACTCTGCAAACCAGAGAACAACACATTAGACGTGAAAGAGCAACTTCTAATATCTGTACTGCTCAGGTACTACTTGCAGTAATGGCTGGGATGTATGCGGTTTACCATGGACCGGCAAGACTAAAAGCAATTGCTACCGACGTTCTCAACAAAGCTCACTCACTTGCTAACACTCTTAGCTCTGCTGGTCTAGAGGTTTCAGAGGGCCACTTCTTTGACACGTTCACAGTTTCAAACGTCAATGCTCAAGAGATCTTTACCAAAGCAAGAGTCAGGAACATCACTCTTCTAGTTATTGACTCAAAGACAATTGGAATTTCCGTCGATGAGACAACTTCAAGAACTACTCTGAACGAAGTTCTTGAAGCATTTGGGGTTTCACATCCACTAACCGATGCCGTTGCTGACATCTCACTTGCTAGAACTTCTAGTTACCTAACTCACGAGGTTTTCAACTCTTACCACTCCGAGACTGCGATGCTTCGTTACCTAAAGCGTTTAGCTGATTACGACTTCGCTCTAGACCGTGGAATGATTCCGCTGGGTTCTTGCACCATGAAGCTGAACTCAACAACTGAGATGGAAGCTGTGACCTGGCCCGAGTTTGCAGGTCTACACCCATTCGCCCCTAAAGAAGATGTTCAAGGTTATTTAGAGCTGATTGGCCAACTAACATCTTGGCTATCTGATGTCACTGGCTATTCAGATATTTCACTTCAGCCAAACGCTGGAAGCCAGGGAGAACTTTCTGGTCTATTGGCTATCCGTGGTTACCACCTATCTCGTGGCGATAACCAGAGAACCATTTGTTTGATTCCTTCTAGCGCTCACGGAACTAACGCAGCATCAGCTGTTCTTGCTGGTATGCAGGTGGTTGTGGTTGCTTGTGACGAAAACGGAAACGTAGATGTTGCAGATCTAAAGGCAAAGATTGCAGAAGCTGGTAACCAGCTCTCAGCCTTGATGGTTACCTACCCTTCCACCCACGGTGTTTATGAAGAGGCGATTGTTGATATATGTGACCAGGTACATGATGCCGGTGGTCAGGTATACATCGATGGTGCTAACACCAACGCTGTTGTTGGTTATGCCAAGTTTGGTGAGTTCGGTGGAGATGTTAGCCACCTGAACCTGCACAAGACTTTCTGTATTCCTCACGGTGGTGGCGGTCCTGGTGTTGGTCCTGTGGCTGCTAGATCACATCTTGCAGCCTTTCTGCCGGGACACGCAAACGCACAGTCAGAACTTCCTAGCTATGGTCCTGTATCAGCTGCTCCTTATGGTTCTGCAAGCATTCTTCCTATCTCTTGGGCATACATCCGAATGATGGGGACTGCAGGACTAAAGGATGCCACTGCAGTTGCAGTGCTTTCAGCCAACTACATCGCTAAGAAGCTAGGTCACGCCTACCCGCTCCTATACACGGGTAAGAACAACCTGATCGCTCACGAGTGCATCATCGACATCAGAGGAATCACCAAGGACACTGGTGTAACAGGTGAAGACATCGCCAAGCGATTGATTGACTACGGTTTCCACGCTCCAACCATGTCTTTCCCTGTCGCTGGCACTCTAATGATTGAACCAACCGAATCTGAACCTAAAGAAGAACTCGATCGTTTCATCGATGCCATGCTTCAGATAAAAGCTGAGATAGACCAGGTGGCTGGTGGTAAGTATTCAATAGAAGAATCACCTCTAAGGAATGCTCCGCACACAGCAAAGCACCTAGTTGGTGATTGGGAGAGAAAGTATTCTCGTGAATTAGCTGTTTTTCCTTCTAAACAGTTCAGAAACAAGTACTGGCCTATTGTGAACCGGATTGACAATGTTTACGGAGATAGAAACCTAGTCTGTTCCTGTCCTCCGATTGAGTCTTTCGCCCAATAACAAGAGGTGTGCTCTGACCTCTAAACTTAGAGAATGGACTCTTCGACGATGAACGTTTCTCTGGAAACTTGGGTAATAACCGCTGTAGTTCTGACTGCAATTCTTATTGCAGACATCTTCTTCCAAGTGAAGAGAAAAAATGAACCTTCATTCAAAGAGTCAGCGATCATCAGCACAGTCTTTATTCTGCTTGCAGTTGCCTTTGCGCCATTTGTCGGCGCTGTCTGGGGGGTTGAATTCGGAGAGCAATACATTGCTGGTTTTATAACCGAAAAGAGTCTCTCGGTAGACAACCTCTTTGTCTTCCTAATAATCTTCACCAAACTTGCTGTGCCAAAGAAGGCACAAAGCCAAGCGTTGATTGTTGGCATCATGATTGCACTGATTCTTAGATTCATCTTCATCGCTGTTGGCGCTGCAGCAATCAGTGCCTTCTCATGGGTCTTCTATATCTTCGGAGCATTCCTCATCTACACTGCGATCAACCTAGTCAGGGAGCACTTCAGCACTCATGACTCTGATGATGCTCCCGGCGGGAAGTTAATTGAATTTGTTAAGAAACGAGTCAACGTAGTTGAGGAGTTCCACGGTTCTAAAGTTTCCATCATGAAAGACGGGAAGCGCTTCTACACTCCTTTACTATTCGCGATGATTGCTATCGGTTCAGCAGATATTCTCTTTGCACTCGACAGTATCCCTGCAGTCTTTGGTCTAACTGACGAACCGTACATCGTCTTTACTGCTAATGCGTTCGCACTGCTTGGCCTTAGACATCTTTACTTCCTACTCAGCGGACTACTACTAAGACTGAAGTATCTAGGTCTCGGACTTTCAGTGATCCTTGGCTGGATCGGCATCAAGCTTGCTATCCACGCACTGCACAAGAACGAACTACCTTTCATCAACGGTGGTGAGCACGTTGATTGGCTGCCTGAGATCTCAACTGAACTCTCACTTGGTGTAATCCTTGGAACCATCACTGTTGCAACTGTTGCATCCCTGATTGCAACTAGAGAGAAGAAGAATGCCAAAGCTGAATAACACTGATCTGCAGGTATCGAATATCTGCTTCGGGGGCAACGTCTTTGGCTGGACAGCAGATGAAGCTCAGTCTTTCGCTTTGCTAAACCGTTTTACTGAACTAGGTGGGAACTTCATCGACACAGCCGATGTTTACTCTGCTTGGAAAGAAGGTAATCAAGGTGGTGAAAGTGAAACCATTATTGGTAACTGGGTTGCAGGTAAAGGCAACAGAGACCAAGTAGTTATTGCAACCAAAGTTGCACTACTGGAAACTCGTAAAGGTCTAAGTGCTGTAAACATAGCTCTAGCCTGTGAAGACTCATTACGCAGGCTCAAGACCGATTACATCGATATCTACTACGCCCATACGGATGACCTAGAAACTCCCCTAGAGGAAACTCTAGAAGCTTTCAACAATCTGGTTACCTCAGGCAAGGTTCGATACATCGCAGCCTCAAACTACACTTTTGAGCGTCTGGGAGAAGCACTGGCAATAAGCGAATCACACAACTTCGCCAAATACATTGCCTTGCAAAACCGATACAGCCTCGTAGCACGAGAACCTTATGAATCTGATGGAACTAAATCTGTTCAGACCTACGGTGTCTCAGGTCTTCCATATTCAACCCTTGGAAGTGGGTTCCTCAGCGGTAAATACCAGCCAGGTGTTCAGGTGAGTTCCGCTAGAGCCGAAGGTGTTAGCAATAATTACGCCAACGAAGAGAATTTTGCCCTACTTAAGCGTCTAACCGAGGTTGCTAGCAAACATGAGGTTTCAACAACAGCAGTTGCACTCGAATGGTTGAGAAACCAATCAGGTGTCACTGTTCCTATTGCTTCAGGAAGAACCATTGAGCAACTGGATGCTCTAATGCAGTCTGTAACACTAAGTTCTGAAGAGCTAGCTCTTATTGCCGGCTAGGCCAGGTTGCTCTCAATCAGAGCGATGATCTCAGGTGCATCTGGCTTGGTGGTTGGCCTAAATCTGTGAACTTCACCATTCGGCAGAATCAAGAACTTCTCGAAGTTCCACTTCACGTTTCCAGCTTTACCTTCACTATCTTTGACCTTGGTCAGAGCTGAGTAAAGAGGATGAGCACTTTTACCGTTTAGCTTTGCCTTCTCAGTCATCGGGAAGGTAACACCCCAGGTAGTCGAACAGTAATTTGATATGTCGTCGCTGTCCTTTAGTTCCTGGAAGAACTGGTTTGATGGCACACCGATCACTGTGAAGCCTTTAGCTCCATACTTCTTCTGCATTGCCTCTAAAGCCTCATACTGCGGTGATAGACCACAGCGAGAAGCCACGTTCACAACTAAGGTCACCTTTTTTGCGAGTGCCCCAAAGGTAGTTGGCTTGCCATCTAGCAGGCTGATTTCGATATCTTTAATGTCCATGGGGCAAGGCTACCTGATAAAGGTCTAATCTGGAATTAGGGAGCACTAAAGGAGATCTAATGAAGCTTGAAGGAAGAGTAATCGTCGTCACAGGTGCCGGTAGTGGCATGGGACGAGAACTAGCACTTGAGCTGGTCAGACGTAAAGCAAGGGTTGCTTTAGTTGATTTCCGCAAAGAAACACTTGCTGAGACTGTCAGGCTAGTTAAAGCTCTAGGTGGAGAATGCTCTAGCCACGTTCTGGACGTCTCAGATGCCAAAGCAGTTCTAGCCTTGCCAAAAGCTGTCACCAAGACCCTAGGCGAACCAGATGGTCTAATCAACAACGCTGGCATCATTCAGCCTTTTGTTAGGGTGAATGACCTAAGTCTTGAGGACGCTCATCACGTCATGAATGTGAACTTCACCGGTCCGCTGATGCTGACCAAGGCTTTCTTACCTGGACTTATCACAAGACCTGTTGCTCACATTCTCAATGTTTCTTCTATGGGTGCCTATGCACCCGTTCCTGGCCAGAGTGTATACGGAGCGTCAAAAGCAGCTATAAAGCTCTTTACCGAGGGTCTTAGATCAGAACTAATGAGTACCAATGTTGGTGTCACTATCGTCTTCCCGGGGGCAATTGCCACCAATATTGCGGCTAACTCTGGAATGAAAATGACAGCAGATGCTAGTTCTAGTTCATTCCCAACAACAGCAGCAGATGTTGCAGCAAAGCTAATGGTTGAAGCAATAGAGGCTAACAAGCCAAGGCTTGTCATTGGTAAGGATGCCAAGACCATGGATATCCTGAGCAGGCTCAACCCCCTGTATGCAGCAAAGCTGATCTATAAGCAGATGGCTTCTCTGCTGAAGTAATTTACTTCCAGATTGTTTTTAGGGTTTCTAAGAAGGAACCGACCAGTAGTAGGTTTCCATTTGAAGACAGATGGTGCTGATCAACATAAAGGAATCGATTGTTTTTCTCTGAGTAGCAATTTTCTGCATCGCAGAGAAGCTGGAATGGATCCCACAGAATAGAGCCAGTTACTTCACTTAGTGACTTATTTGACTCCAGCACGGGTTCTCTCAGCGCTTTCTGAAACTCCATCGGCTCTTTGAAACCATTAGAGCAAATTGGGTTCACCCTGTTAAACCATCGAATACAGCGTTCTGGTGCACTGACAAATACAGGCGTAGGAGCAGCGAGCACTACGTTTACTCCTTGGTTTTGAAGTGTCCTAACTATCTCAACTGCTTCCCCCAAAGCTTTCTCTCTAGCCTGAATCGAGGAAGGTGACTTAAGCTCAATGAGAATCTTCTCCCTACTTAGTTCTCTGTCTAACTCTGCAACATTGGGGATTGTGAAAGAAGAGAGCAGTACAACATCGCCTGGCTTGGCCATCTCTAAAACATCTTTAGTAATCTCGCTCTGTGATGGGCAGCTGAAATCTCTGTCCTGAGCTTTGCCCAGATCAACATAAGAACATCCAGAATTAACGATTGAATCGAACGTGGCACCTGTTCGCTTGGCAATCCAGTGCCCTAAGTATTTGTAGTGGCCGGCGTGCGAGTCTCCAGCGATTATCAGTTTGTGGTCTTTACCTATGTCAGAGTTTGGGATGTTATTCAATACCCGAATAGTTTGCTTGGAATCTTTGAACTTAGGGTCTTGAGCAGCTTCAGCTCTTCTGATCATCTCAGTCTTACTAAACGAGACAGATGCAAAAACCAGAGCAGCAGCAATCGCTCCTACAGTAATAACCCTCCAGTCTGGAAGCCTGCGAACGAAAGCACCCGTTCTAATCGGAGTTTCAATGAACCTATAACTCAGAGCTGCCGTGACCACTGTCACAACTAGGCCTAAGATGAAATGCCACCAGAGAGTTAATCCGATGGTCCAGCGCATCAGCACGAAGACCCCCCAGTGCCACAGGTAAAGCGAGTAGGAAATCTTGCCGAAGTAAACAATAGGTTTTGCTGTTACCAACCCATACAGCCAAGAACTACTTCTCTCATCTTGGAGATTAGCTGCGTGGATTAGAAGAAGAGAACCAAGCACAGGTGGAATAGCCCACCAGAAAGGAAACTGATCAACGCTTGCGAATGCTAAAGATACGAGAATTAAGCTCAAACCAATAGCTGAATAAAACCCAGATCCAGATATTCCCTGTTTGTTTTTTCTGGTGACAAAGATGTAAAGCAATCCGCCTGCTGCAAGTTCCCAGAATCTACTCGCTAGAAGGTAGAAAGCACTAAGCGGTTCATTTGGTGTTTGCCAAACACTTAGCGCTAAAGAGATTCCCGCAAGAAAAACAATGCCACCTACCGAAGCTTTTTCAAGCCTTTTCCTAGATTTAGCAATTGCAAAGACTAATAACGCCACTATGACTGGATAAACAAGGTAAAACTGCTCTTCAACTCCCAGTGACCAAGTTTGAATAAAGGGGTTGTAATCCATACGCTCAGAGAAGTAACCGTCACTAGTTTCCACTAATTGAATGTTGCTAACACCGAATATTGCCCACCTTGCAGTTTCAAAGATTCCATCAGACAGCGAAGCTTTGGGAATGAAAAAGGATGCCAATGCTGTAAAGACAGCCAGATAAACAAATAGAGCTGGGGCTATTCGAATGAAGCGTCTTCTATAAAAGCCAGTGAAAAAGCTGATTACAGACTTAGGTGATCGCTCAAGCAGGGACTTGGTTATTACAAAGCCTGAGATGGCAAAGAAAATGTCTACACCGATGAATCCACCAGGGAGTATTGCCGGATAGAGGTGATAAACAATAACAACCCAAACGGCCAGTGCTCGTAGCGAGTCGATGCCGAGCACGTGACCAGCGTCAACTGCCTTATCTCTGCTTTTCGCCAAATAATCCACCTAGGTTCAGAACTTTTTTAGCCTACTCGGCTATTAGGTAAGTACCAGTCACATCAAGGAACGTTGGTGATTTGAACGGCGTTGGATATTCCCATGGCCCCTGAACTACTCACTACTACCGC
Organism: Actinomycetota bacterium; assembly: GCA_041165845.1. GTDB lineage: Bacteria > Actinomycetota > Actinomycetes > Actinomycetales > Microbacteriaceae > Rhodoluna. The sequence continues at coordinate 9,308 of JBEAMR010000061.1, forward strand.
GGCGATATTTATCTTCGCACCAGAGCTAAATCTGCTTCCAGTGAGGATCATTTTCCAATCGTAAGAATCATCAACGCCGAGTACTTGCCATGCTCCCCCGTTGACCGAAACTACAAAAGTACAGGTTGAAGGATCATCCCAGTCAGCGATAGTGGCTTGGGGCTTCCAAATTGCGGCACCTGGTTCTTTTGAAACTGAAAGTATTACAGGAGCGACAGAATTCTTTACAGGTAGTGCACTCAAGGCCTTCAAAACTACTGCCTCACGAGGTCCAACAGAAATCGAGATGAACCCTTGGCTATCAGAAGTAACAGTCTGAGCTTGACCCCAGACTTCTGTGAACACGGTATTGGGGCTAGAAGTCTTTACAATTAAGTTAGTCCTTGATGACTGCGCGTTATTAAGAGCAACTAAATATTCGGTCCTGCTTTCTGAATCGAATCGACTGAAAGCAATAACGTTATTTCCAGAATATCTTTGAATCTGCGCTCCAATCTTCAGAGCCGGGTGTTGGTTTCTCAGACTATTGAGAGCCGTGATTCTCTCCTGAATTGGATGGTTATTCTCGTCTAGATAACTTGCTGACCCAATTGGATTCGCGGCTATTCGTTCTTGAGAACGCCAGCTTGTTACGTTGGTAGGAAACAGGTCCTGTCTAGCCTCCTTATCTCCGCCAGAACCAATGATTCCTACCTCATCACCGTAATAAACATTCGGGATCCCGCGAGCTAAATACATCAGGTCATAGCCGAGCAAGGCATCACCCCAAAGATCTCCAGAAGGCGAACCAGCCCACTTCAACATCTGCCCGAATCTTCCCATGTCATGATTGCCAAGGAAGGTTGGTTGATTGTATGCATTTGAATGCTCGGTGATGTACCAATCATCAGCAGCAAAAACACTAGTTATGTCACTGATGTTATTGCCAGAAGCAAATTGGACTGCAGCACTTTGGAATGCGAAGTCTAAAGTTGCTGGGATTCCTCGATCCCTCACGAATTGAGTGAGCACGGAAGTGCGACCATCATAAACCTCCCCGAAGGCAAATAGATTGGGCTTCTTTACCGAGGTCAGCTCTTTGACCCGCGGCCACCACTTCCCTAGGAACTCATCATCGACATGCTTGGCGGTGTCGATGCGGAATCCGTCAACCCCGAATTCGTTGACCCAATACGCATAAGCCTGGGCGAACCCTTCAACTACTTCACTCTTTTCTGTCGCAATATCATCGAGCCCGAAGAAGTCTCCATTCTGTGATTGCTCTTTGTTGTTCCAATCCTGAACATCTCCTCGATTGTGATAGTTCGTCAACTCATTTAAAAAAGTGGGCTTGCGAATGTTCATGTCTCCGGCGGATACCTGTGCTGGCCTAGGTGCGCCAAAGCTGTAGTTGCCGGAAGGGTAATAGTTAACATCGCCGGTGTGGTTCATGACTATGTCCAAAACCACTTTCATGTCTTGACTGTGGACACAGTCGACGAAGTCCTTGAATTCAGCTTTTGTTCCTAGATGCGGATCTATGTCAGTGAAATCAGTAATCCAGTAACCGTGATAGGAAGCACTGCTTCCTTGCACGTAGCGCTGCTTGAACGGAGGTGTAATCCAAATAGCACTGAACCCCATGTCCTTGAGACGTTGAACTCCATTACCGGTTGTACAGCCGTCCGTTAATCCAGCAAAGTCACCACCGTGATAGTAAGCATTCGAGGCTGAGTCAAATCCTGTAACATCTCTAGTTCCAGTAATCCCCATTCGATCATTCAAAGCGGTTCCATTTTTGTATCTATCCGTCATAACAAAGTAAATGTTGTCCTCGGCCATTGCCGACCGCAAAGATGACGAGGCCAAACTCTGTGCTTGGGCTAGAGTTGGCGCAACTACCGGAGTTGGCGGTACCGGTGTGGTCTCATCTTCCAACGAAACAGGAATTGTGTAACGTAGCGAAGAATCTGCATTCGCGGAACCAGATTCGTACCAAATTTCACCTTTCGTTTCGGCAAGATTAACGAATTGGTCGAGGGTGGTGGGATCCTTCTCGTTACCTTTGTGAATGATTATGGGTACAGTTTTAGAATTTGCTTTAAGTGGAACTGTAAAAGTTATTCCCCAGGCATCAGGATTAGTTGAAGTAGGGGTGATCGGAGAATCCCACAAGACGTTTTGAGTGGTGCCACCATCAACTGTGCTCCAAGAATGTATGCCCCAGCCTGAATACATCCCGTCAGAGCGCTTGTAGTGAATAGTTAGTTGATCTCTTGCCCAAGACTCAGAAGTTCTTACTCCAGTAAAAACATCACTCACCCAAACTTTGGCGGATTTTGGTGGACTGACATAGTATGTTCTACCCGCTTTGGCCTTATTCATCACAACTAGCTTCACAGTCTGGGTTGAAGCACTGACAGGAACATTGGCAATCAGTTTGTCGCCTGATTTAATGAATGAATAGAGTTTCACTGACTTACCAATAGCCACTCTCAATTGTCGATTCTTCATAGCTGTTGCTTTGGGAAATAAGGTAACTAACAACTTTCCGGAAGCAGCTATCTCAGTAGAAAATGGAACACCCTTTGAGTTGAGCCAAATCTCTCGTGTTTTTGCTGGATTTATTGAAATCGGTGAATAGGGCAGGTTAGTGGCGTTTAGGCGGATTGACTCTGCTGCCACAGGCATGTTCGCAACCCCGAACCAACCATAGGAATCTCTTCCAAAGGCTCGGGATATTGATGTGTTTCCGGTGTTTAGGGTGTCCGTCAGACTGACTGTTGGATTCTCCGGCGCACTACCCTTTGCCAGTGGAACGTGCACTACGACTTGGTAAGTTTCTGAAGCCTGAGCCTGGATGACCACAATTGGCATAAGTGCAGCAACAAGCAGGCCTAGAGCCAGCAACTTCACCGAGGACAATAATCTAGACGAGCCCATACCTTCAGGCTAGCCGAATGTCGATGACTTT